>DATKSK010000056.1 GCA_035531755.1 Acidimicrobiales bacterium
CGTCGGTGACCACCAGGGTCAGGCGGCGCTCGGCCACCCGGGTCGCCAGGCGGTCGATCTGGATGTCCACGATGCGGCGGATGTCCTCCTGGCTGAGCGAGCGGAAGCGCACCACGTCGTCGATGCGGTTGAAGAACTCCGGCTTGAAGAAGTCCTGGGGGTCGCCGGGCAGGTTCGACGTCATGATGAGCACGGTGTTGGTGAAGTCGACCGTCCGGCCCTGGCCGTCGGTGAGCCGCCCGTCCTCGAGCACCTGGAGCAGGACGTTGAACACGTCGGGGTGGGCCTTCTCGATCTCGTCGAGCAGCACCACCGCGTAGGGTCGGCGGCGCACCGCCTCGGACAGCTGGCCGCCCTCCTCGTAGCCGACGTAGCCCGGGGGGGCGCCCACCAGGCGCGACACCGTGTGCTTCTCCTGGTACTCGCCCATGTCGATGCGCACCATGGCGCGGTCGTCGTCGAACAGGAACGCCGCCAGGGCCCGGGCCAGCTCGGTCTTGCCCACGCCGGTGGGTCCCAGGAACAGGAACGAGCCGATGGGCCGGTTGGGGTCCGACAGGCCGGCCCGGCTGCGGCGGATGGCGTTGGCCACGGCGTGCACGGCCTCGTCCTGGCCCACCACCCGCGCGTGGAGGGCCTCCTCCATGCGCACCAGCTTCGCCAGCTCGGCCTCCATCAGCTTCGTCACGGGGACGCCCGTCCAGCGGCTCACCACCTCGGCCACGTCCTCGGCGTCGACCTCCTCCTTCAGCATGGCCCCGTTGGCCTGCAGCTCGGCGAGCGCCTTGGTGGCCTCCTCGATGCGGCGCTCGATCTCGGGGACCTGGCCGTAGCGGATCTCCGAGGCGCGCGTGAGGTCGCCGTCGCGCGCGTAGCGCTCGGCCTCGCCCTTGCGCACCTCGAGCTCCTCCTTGAGCGCCCGGATGGCGGCGATGGCGTCCTTCTCCGCCTGCCAGCGCGCCGTCATGGCGTCGGCCTGCTCCTTCAGGTTGGCGAGCTCTTCGTCGAGGCGGGTGAGGCGCTCCTGGGAGAGGGCGTCGGTCTCCTTGGCCAGGGCCACGCGCTCGATCTCGAGCTGGCGCATGCGGCGGGTGACGACGTCGATCTCGGTGGGCATGGAGTCGATCTCGATGCGCAGCCGGCTGGCGGCCTCGTCGATGAGGTCGATGGCCTTGTCGGGCAGGAAGCGGCCCGTGACGTAGCGGTCCGACAGCACCGCCGCCGCCACCAGGGCGGCGTCCTGGATGCGCACGCCGTGGTGGACCTCGTAGCGCTCCTTCAGCCCCCGCAGGATGGCCACGGTGTCCTCCACCGAGGGCTGGCCCACGAACACGGGCTGGAAGCGGCGCTCGAGGGCGGCGTCCTTTTCGATGTGCTTGCGGTACTCGTCGAGCGTGGTGGCGCCGATGAGCCGCAGCTCGCCGCGTGCCAACATGGGCTTGATCATGTTCCCGGCGTCCATGGCGCCCTCGGCCCCGCCCGCGCCCACGATGGTGTGCAGCTCGTCGATGAAGGTGACCACCTCGCCCTCGGCGTCGGTGATCTCCTTCAGCACGGCCTTGAGGCGCTCCTCGAACTCGCCGCGGTACTTGGCGCCCGCCACCATGGCCGACAGGTCGAGGGACACCACGCGCTTGTCGCGCAGGCCCTCGGGGACGTCGCCCTCCACGATGCGGGTGGCCAGACCCTCGACGATGGCGGTCTTGCCCACGCCGGGCTCGCCGATGAGGACGGGGTTGTTCTTGGTGCGCCGCGACAGCACCTGGATGACGCGGCGGATCTCCTCGTCGCGCCCGATGACGGGGTCGAGCTTGCCCTGGCGGGCGAGCGCGGTGAGGTCGCGGCCGTAGCGCTCCAGCGCCTGGTACTGCTCCTCGGGGTTCTGCGACGTGACGCGGTGGCTGCCGCGCACCTGGCGCAGGGCGGTGAGCAGCTGGTCGCGCGACACGCCGATGGCGTCGGCCAACCCCAGCAGCACGTGCTCCACCGACAGGTACTCGTCGCCCATGTCGCCGCGGAGCGATTCGGCCGTCTCGAGCAGGTCCCGGGTGGCGCGCGCCAGGGCCACATCGCCTCCGCCGTAGGCCTTGGGGAGTGAGGAGAGCCGTTGCGCCACCTGGTTGGTGAGTGCGGTCGGCTCCTTCCCCGCCCTGGCGATGAGGGGGATGGCGAGGCCGTCGACCTGGCCGAGCAGGGCCGCCAGCACGTGGTCGGGGGTGACCTCGGGGTGGTTCTCGGCGCGGGCGAGCTCGGTGGCGGCCTCGAAGGCCTCCTGGGTCTTGAGGGTCCAGCGGTTGGGGTCGATCGCCATGGTGGTTACCTCCTTCCCCGGTTGCGGGCGCTGCCGCCCGCCCGCCACACCAGGGCCTGGCGCAACGGCACCAGGTCGCGGCGGTAGTGGCGGTGTGTCTGCTCCACGGCGTGGCGCGCCTCCTCGCGCACCCGGTCGAGCTCGGCGCTGAGGCGCTCCACCTCGGCCTCGAGCTCGAGGACGCGGCGCACCCCTTCGAGGTTCAGCCCCGCCCCCGTGAGCTCGCTGATGCGGCGCAGGCGCTCGATGTCACGCGGCGAGTACCGGCGGTTGCCGCCCCCCGTGCGCGACGGGTCCACGAGGCCCTTGCGCTCGTAGACGCGCAGGGTCTGCGGGTGCATGCCCGCCAGCTCGGCGGCCACGGAGATCACGTAGAGCGCGGCCCGCCGGTCGGGCTCAGGCCTGGGCGGTCGTGCTGCCATCGGTCGTCACCCCCAGATGGGCGCGCGGCTCGTCGTGCGAGACGCGGGCGAACTCCTCGACAGCGGCGCGCTGCTCGTCGGTCAGCTTCTTGGGCACGGCCACCTCGGCGGTGACCAGCAGGTCCCCGGCGCCGGCCCGGCCGTGGCCGGGCACGCCCCGGCCCTTCACTCGGAAGGTCTGCCCCGACGACGTCCCCGCCGGGATGCGCAGGGTCACGGGCCCGTCGAGGGTGGGGACCGTCACGGTGGAGCCCAGGGCGGCCTCGGGGAAGGTCACCGGCGCCGTCAGGGTGAGGTTGCGGCCCCGACGGCCGAAGACGCGGTGGGGCTCCACGTGCACGATCACGTAGAGGTCGCCGGCGGGCCCGTTGGCACGACCCGGCGCCCCCCGGCCCTTCACGCGGATGCGCTGGCCGTCCTCCACCCCGGCGGGGATGCGCACCTTCACCTCGCGCGTGCGCCGGGTGATGCCGCTGCCGCGGCAGGTGCGGCACGGCTTCTCGATGACGGTGCCGCGGCCGCTGCACTGCGGGCAGACGCGGCTGAGCGAGAACAGGCCCTGGTTGTCGTCGAGCGCACCCCGGCCGTGGCAGGTGGGGCACGTCACCGGCGAGGAGCCCGGGGCGGCGCCGCTGCCGTTGCAGGTCTCGCAGCGCGCCTCGCCGGCGACGTGCACCGACGTGGTCACGCCCTGCACGGCGTCCTCGAACGACAGGTGCAGCTCGGCCTCGACATCGGCCCCGCGCCGGGGCCCGGCGTTGCGGCCGCGCCGGCCGCCGCCGAAGCCGCCCAGGCCGCCGAGCAGGTCCCCGAGGTCGCCGAGGTCCTCGACGCGGAACGTGCCCCCGCCGGGGCCGCCGAAGCCGCCGCCGCCCATGCCGGCGAAGCCCGAGGCGCCCAGGCGCCGGACCTCGTCGTACTCCTGGCGCTTGGCGGTGTCACCGAGGACGTCGTAGGCGGCGCTGATCTCCTTGAAGCGCTCCTCGGACCCGGGGTTGGCGTCGGGGTGGAACTGCTTGGCCAGCTTGCGATAGGCGCGCGTGATCTCCTTGTCGGTGGCGGTCTTGGAGACACCGAGCACCTGGTAGTAGTCCTTGTCGAGCCACTCACGCTGGGCGACCACCGCCGATCACCCCCGCACGCGCACCATGGCGGGCCGGATGACCCGGCCCTTCCAGCGGTAGCCGGCCCGCAGCACGCCGTCGACGACGGGGCCCTCGCCCGACGATCCCTGGCCGGCCGGGCCCGCCCCGTCGGGGACGCGGTCCACCGCCTCGTGCACCGACGGGTCGAAGGGCGCGCCGGGATCGTCGATGCGCTCGAGGCCCTCCTTGGCCAGCGTGTCCGCCAGCAGCCCCGAGGCGGCCAGCAGGGCCTTGCCCTCGGCCGAGGCGTCGTCGCCCTCACCGAGATGGGCGCGCGCCAGGTCGAAGGCGTCGAGCACGGGCAGGATCTTCGTCACCATGTCCTCGGCGGCCCGCTCGAGATGGTCGGTCTGCTGGCGCATCATGCGCTTCTTGTAATTCTCGAAGTCGGCCTGGACCCGCCGCAGCATGTCGAGGTACTCGTCGCGCTCGCGCTGCGCCACGCTCAGGATGGCGTCGAACTCGAGCTCGACGGCCTCGGCGGCGGCGTCGACCACGTCCTCGCCGGCGCCCTCGTTCCCGGCGCCCTCGTTCCCGGCGCCCTCGTTCCCGGCGCCCTGGTTCCCGGCGCCCTCGTTCCCGGCAGCGGCGTCGGGCCGGGCCGGGCCGGCCGTGCGGTCACCGGCCCCGGACGCGGTGCCGGTCGGCTTCGCCGGCTCGGGGCGCTGGGGCGGCCCGACGGTCTCGCCGCCGGGGCCGTCCGGGCGCGGGCTCATGCCCCGGGCTCGTCGACGATCTCGGCGTCGACGACTTCGTCGTCCGAGGGCCCGGCGCTGTCACCGCCGCCCGACCCCGAGCCCGTGGCGCCGCCCGACTGGGACTGCGAGGCCTGCTCGTAGAGGCGCTGGGTGAAGCCGTGGCTGGCGTTGACGAGCGCCTCGGTGGCGTCCTTGATCTTCTCCACGTCCGACCCCGACAGGGCGTCCTTCAGGGCCTTGAGCGAGCCCTCGACCTTGTCCTTCTCGTCGCCCTCGAATTTCTCGCCCTGCTCACGCAGGAGCTTCTCGGTCTGGTACACGAGGGTGTCGGCGTTGTTGCGGACCTCGGCCTCCTCGCGCCGGCGACGGTCGTCCTCGGCGTGGGCCTCGGCGTCGCGCACCATGCGCTCGATGTCGTCCTTGGCGAGCGACGACTGGCCGGTGATCGTCATCGACTGCTCCTTGGCCGTGGCCGTGTCGCGGGCCGACACGTGCACGATGCCGTTGGCGTCGATGTCGAAGGTCACCTCGATCTGCGGGATGCCACGGGGTGCGGGGGGCAGGTCCACGAGCTGGAACTTGCCGAGCGTCTTGTTGTACATGGCCATCTCGCGCTCACCTTGCAGCACGTGGATCTCCACCGACGGCTGGTTGTCCTCGGCCGTGGTGAACACCTCCGAGCGCTTGGTGGGGATGGTGGTGTTGCGCTCGATGAGCCGGTGCATGACCGCGCCCTTGGTCTCGATGCCGAGCGACAGCGGTGTGACGTCGAGCAACAGGACGTCTTTGACCTCGCCCTTCAACACGCCCGCTTGCACGGCCGCGCCGATGGCGACGACCTCGTCGGGGTTCACGCCCTTGTGGGGCTCTTTCCCGGTGAGGCCCTGCACGAGGTCCTGGATGGCGGGCATGCGCGTCGAGCCACCCACCAACACGACGTGGTCGATGTCGGACTTGGACAACCCCGCGTCGGAGATCGCCTGCTCGAACGGTCCCTTGCACGCGTCGACCAGGTCCGCGGTGATCTCGTTGAACTTGGCCCGCGTGAGCTTCAGGTCCAGGTGCTTGGGGCCCTCGGCGGTGGCGGTGATGAAGGGCAGGTTGATCTGGGTCTCCTGGACAGAGGAGAGCTCGATCTTGGCCTTCTCGCCGGCTTCCTTCAGCCGCTGCAGCGCCATCTTGTCCACCGACAGGTCCACGCCCTCGGTGTTCTTGAACTCGGTGACCAGCCAGTCGATGACACGCTGGTCCCAGTCGTCACCGCCCAGGTGGGTGTTCCCGCTCGTTGACTTCACCTGGAAGATGCCCTCGGAGATCTCGAGGACCGACACGTCGAAGG
>DATKSK010000057.1 GCA_035531755.1 Acidimicrobiales bacterium
CCGGGTCTTATCGGCCCTGGTGGCCCGCTTGTAGGCGGCCGCTTTCTTCTGGGTCACGGCCTGGCGTTGGCTCATCGAAAGCTCCATCTCGAAGGCGTATCCCGTGACCGTCGCCGGGCCAGGGATCACCGCCTCGAGGCGGAGATTCTTTGGTGAGGCAACGGATAGGGCTACGCGGAGGTTTTTGATGAGTCAATGCGCGGGGTCGGTCGCCGTCGCCACCCCGGGCGTAGACTTGCCTCCCTGGCACGGGGCGCCACGTGGCTCCGCGGATCGTGGAGAGGGGCGTCGATGCGTTCCAGCGCGGGGGGACCCGCCGGCGGGCCCGGCGACGATCCCGGTGCGCTGCGCCTGGGCGGGCCCGGCGACGCCGCACCGGCGGCGACGATGCACGCCCGGCTCATCGCCGACGGCTTCCTGTCGAGCCTGGGGCCGCGCTTTCTCCGTCGCCTGTACGGCCGCATCGTCCGGACCGACGGGTCGTTCCTGCTGGTCGCCGAGTGCGACGGGGCCCCCATCGGCTTCATCGCCGGGTCGCTGTCCCTCGGCCGGCTGTACCGGAGCTTCCTCGTGCGCGACGGCGCCGGCGCCTTCCTCAGCGCGCCGGTGCGCCTGACGACCGCCCTGCCGCGCGTGCTCGAGACGCTGCGCCACAGCCGTGGCGGCCCGACGACCGAGGGCGCCGAGCTGCTGGCGGTGGCGGTGGACCCGGCGTGGCGGGGTCGGCATGTCGGCCAGCGGCTCGTGGCGGGGTTCCTGCACGAGGTGCAGCACCGGGGCGTCACCCGCGCCCATGTCGTCGTCGGCGCCGCCAACGCGGCGGCCATCGGCATGTACCGGCAGGCCGGGTTCGAGCCCGTGGCGACGTTCGAGATGCACCGCGGCACGCCGTCGATGGTGCTCGAGACGGCCGTGCCCGCCCGGGGCACACCGTGACGCGCGTGGTGGTGTCGGCGATCGTGGCGCTGGCCGCCGCCGTGGTCCTCACCCCCGTCGCCATGGCGGTGGCGGTGCGCACCGGCGTGGTGGACCGCCCCGGCCCGCTCAAGCCGCAGGACGCGCCCGTTCCGTACCTCGGCGGGGTGGCGGTCTTCCTGGCGGCACTGGTGGGCGCCGCCATCGGCCGGCCCGGCGTGATCGCGCCCCTGGCCGGCGCGGCCGCCCTCGGCGTCCTCGACGACCGGCTCGACCTCCCTGCGCCGCTGCGCCTGGCGGGGCAGCTGGCCATCGGGGCCGGGATCGCCCTGGCCGTCCCGACCAAGGTCGGCGGGGTCGGCGGGGGCGTGCTCGTCGCCGTGGTCACCGTCCTGCTCATGAACGGGGTCAATTTCCTCGACGGGCTCGACGCCCTGGCGGCAGGCGTGGTGATGGTGGCGTGCGTGGCCCTGGCGGCGCTGCTCCACGGCGGAGGCCGGGACGTCGCCGTGGCCGTGGCCGGATCGCTGGTCGGCTTCCTCGTGTACAACCGCCCGCCGGCGCGCGTCTACCTGGGTGACGCCGGGGCCTATTACCTGGGTGCCGCGCTCGCCGCCCTGGTGGCGCTGGCGTGGGCGCCCGGGGTGCGGTCGCCGGTCAGCGTGGCGAGCCTCGGGCTGGTGGCGCTCCCCGTCGCCGAGGTCGCCTTCGCCGTCGTCCGCCGCCTGCGCGCCCGGGAGTCGATCACGAGCGGGGACCGGCGCCATCCCTACGACCTCGTGGTGGCGCGGGGATGGCCCCGGACCGCGGCCTCCCTGGCCTACGTGGGGGCCGAGGCCGCCTTCGCCGTCGTGGCCGTGGCCGCCTCGCGGGCCCACGCCCTCGCCGTCCCCGTGGCGGCGGTCGTCGCCACCGGCGCCGTCGTCGTCGTCGTGGCGGCGGCGTGCGGCGCCCTGTCACCCGGGCCGCGGTTGCCGGCATGAGCCGCGTCTACCTCTCTCCGCCCGACGTCGGTGACGAGGAGCGGCAGTTGCTGCTCGAAGCCCTCGACTCGGGGTGGATCGCACCGCTCGGGCCGCATGTCGACATGTTCGAGGAGGAGCTCGCCCGGCGCGTCGGCGTGGCCAACGCCGTGGCGCTGTCGAGCGGGACCGCCGCGCTGCATCTCGCCCTGCTCCTCGTGGGCGTGCGCCCGGGCGACGACGTCCTCGTCCCCACGTTCACGTTCGTGGCCACGGCCAACACGGCGTCGTACATCGGTGCTCGCCCGGTGCTCGTCGACTGCGACGCCGAGACGTGGCAGATGGCGCCCGACCTGCTCGCCGAGGAGCTCGGCGCACGCGCTCGCCGGGGTGCACTGCCGCGCGCCGTGGTCGCCGTCGACCTCTACGGGCAGACCGCCGACTACGGACGACTGGTGCCGCTGTGCGAGGAGTACGGCGTCGCCCTGGTGGAGGACGCCGCCGAGGCCCTCGGCGCCACGCACCGGGGCGCGGCGGCCGGCTCGTTCGGCGCCGTGGGCGTGTTCTCGTTCAACGGCAACAAGATCATCACGACGAGCGGCGGCGGGATGCTGGTGTCGAGCGACGGCGAGCTGGCCCGGCGCGCCCGCCACCTGGCGACGCAGGCGCGTGAGCCCGAGGCGCACTACGAGCACATCGACCTCGGGTTCAACTACCGGTTGAGCAACCTGCTGGCCGCCCTGGGGGTGGCGCAGCTGCGGGGCCTCGACCGGCGCATGGCGCGTCGCCACGCCGTCAACGCCGCCTACCGCCGGGCGCTCGGGGCCGTGCCGGGGATCAGCTTCATGCCCCGCGCCGCCTACGGCGAGCCCAACGACTGGTTGACGTGCATCCTCGTCGACGCCGACGAGCTCGGCGCCACGCCCGAGGACATCCGCCTGGCGCTCGAGGCGCACGACATCGAGTCCCGCCCGACGTGGAAGCCTCTCCACCTCCAGCCCCTCTTCGCCGGTGCCCCGGTGGTCGGCGGCGCCGTGTCGGCGGGCATCTTCGGGCGCGGCTTGTGCCTGCCGAGCGGGTCGAGCCTGACCGACACCGACCTCGAGCGGGTCGTCGAGGTCATCGAGCAGCTGCCACGGCGCGCGTAGGCTGCCCTGCCGTGCGCCAGCGGGGGGAAGGCCGCGCCGATCCGGGCCCCGGGGAAGCGGCCACGACGGGGGGCGAGCGCGGGCCGGGCGACCGTGCCGGCCGGTCCCACGCGCGGTGGCCCCGCGACGTGGTGGGTGTGGCCTTCACCGTGGCCGCCGCCGCGCTGGTGCTGGTCCCGGCGCTGCGGCCCGGCGTCACCCTGGGTCCCTTCGACCTGCTGACCCGGTTCGGCCTCACCCGCCACGCCGGCGTCGCCGTGCACAACGCGGTGCAGGCCGACCAGATCCAGCAGTTCGTGCCGTGGACCAACCTGGCCTGGGCCCAGGTGCATGCCGGGCACCTCCCGCTGTGGAACCCGTACAGCGTCCTCGGCATGCCGCTGGCGTTCAACTGGCAGTCGGGCGTCTTCAGCGTCCCGGCCCTCGTGGGCTACCTGTTCCCCGTCGCCTACGCGTACACGGCGATCGTGCTGACGAAGCTCGTCATCGCCGGGACGGGCGCCTACGTGCTGTGCCGGGTCCTGCGGCTCGGCCCGCTGGCGGCCGCCTTCGGGGGGGCGGCCTTCGAGCTGTCGGGCCCGATGATCGTCCACGCCGGGTGGCCCCACACCTCGGTGACGTGCTGGGCGGGGTGGATGCTCGCCGCGGTCGTGGGGATCCTGCGCGGTGCCCACCGGTTCCGCCACACCGCCCTGCTGGCCGTCGTGATCGGCCTGGCCGTGTACGGCGGGCACCCCGAGAGCCTGGTGGCCGTGGGCGTCGCCGTCGTCGTGTTCGTCGTCGTGTACGTGGCCGCGCGCGCCCGGGTGGGCGGCGGACCGGTCGTGCGCCCGCTCGGCGACCTCGTGGCCGGCGCGGTGTGCGGCTTCGGACTGGGGGCACCGCTGCTGTTCCCCGGGCTGCAGCTGGGCCTGGCATCGACCCGGAGCAACGGCACCGGCACGCCCGCGTTCCCCGTGTCGCACCTGCCCAACCTCCTGGCCGTCGGCCTGCAGGGCAAGGACTTCAAGACCGCCGCCTACGTCGGGACCGTCGCGCTGGCCATGGCCGTCGTCGGCGCCAGAGTGGCGTGGCGGCGCCCTGAGGTCCCCGCCCTCGCCGCGGTGGCCGTGGTGACGCTGCTGTTGACCTTCCTCTCCCCCGTCGACCAGGCCCTGCACGTCCTCCCGGGGGGGCGCACCGTGGCCTGGAGCCGGGCGGTCATGCTCATGGCGCTGGCGCTGGCGGTCCTCGCTGCCGTCGGCATCGACGCCCTGGCCCGGCCGGCGCGTGACCGCACCGCCATCGGCTGGGCGGCCGGCGCGTTCGGCGTGCTCGCGCTGTCGGTGCTGGTGCTGGTGGTGGCATCCGCGGTGGGCCTCGCCCCCGCCATCGCCCGGCACCGCGGGAGCCTCGTGTGGCCCGCGGCCCAGGCGGTCATCGGCGTGGCCGTGGCCGGGGGATGGTGGTGGGCGCGGCGGGGCCGGCCCGACCCGGGAGGAGGGGGCGGGCCCGACCCGGGAGGAAGCGGCGCGCCCCGTGCCGGCGTTCACGCCGCCCCACGGGCCCGCGGCCGGGCGCCGTGGGCGGCGCTGGTGCTCGTGGCCCTCGAGACGACCTTCCTCCTGAGCGCCGGCATCCCGTCGTGGTCGGTCGGCCCGGCCTACTTCCCCACCAACCCCGCCATCACCACGCTGCAGCACCACGTGGGATCGGCCCTCGTCGGCTACGGGTCGTGCCGCTCGCTGCGCTACCTCACGCCCTCGGCGACAGAGGTGGGCATCCGGCCCGACGCCAACATCGGGTACGGCATCCATGAATTCACGGTCTACGACCCCATCCTCCCCACCAGTTATTTCGAGGCGTGGCTGGCGGCGGGCGGCCAGCGCACCCCGCCGTCGCTCGAACAGCTGGGCATGTTCTGCGCCCACATCACCACGCTCGCCCAGGCCCTGGAGTTCGGCGTCCAGTACGTCCTGGAGCCTCCGGGCCGGTTCCGGCCGTTCGGCAGCTTTCCGGCCGGCAACGTCGGCACCGAGACGTTGGCGGTCGTCCCCGGCGCGGCCCCGGCCACCGCCAGCCCCGTGCCCCCAGGGGGCGCCCAACTGCCGACCGATGCGCCCGGGACTCCACTGGCGGTGACGTACCCCGACCCGGCCTCGTGGCGCCTCGTCGTCTCCGACGCCACCGCCAGCATCGTCCGCCTGCGGTTGACGAACGTGCCGGGATGGCGGGCCACTATCGACGGTCGCCCGTTGTCCCTGCGGCCGTGGGCGGTCGGGTCCATGCTCCAGGCGCAGGTGCCGGCCGGCCGCCACGTGATCGAGCTGCACTACTGGCCCGCCGCGTTCACGTGGGGACTCGACGTCGCCGGCGCCGTCGCGGGCGGGCTCGTGCTCACCGGCACCGGCCGTCTCGTCCTCGTCCTCGTCCGACGCCGGCGCGGCCGCACCGGCGTCGCTCCGTAGGAGGCGGGCCGTGGGCGACGGGGCCGCGCCCCTCGACGTCGTCGTCGTCGCCTACGGCCCGCCCGACGGGCTCGCCGGGGCCCTCGCCGCCCTCGGTCCCGACTACCCCGCCGTGGTCGTCGACAACTCGTCGTCGGTCGCCACCGCGGCGGTGGCGCGTGCCGCCGGCGCCCGGTACGTCGACCCCGGCGCCAACATCGGGTTCGCGGCGGCGGTGAACGCGGCGCTGGCGCAGATCGACGACCCCGGGCGCGACGTGCTCCTGCTCAATCCGGACGCCCGCATCACCCCGGATGCCCTGGAGCAGCTGCACGCCGAGCTGATGGCCCGGCCCGACGTGGCGTGCGTGGCGCCGTCCCAGCACACGCCGGGCGCGGGTGCCGCGGCCCGCGCCCGCTGGCCCTGGCACACCCCCCTCGGCGCGTGGGCCGAGGCCGTGGGTCTCGCCGGTCGGCGCCTCCGGTCGTCGCACTACTTCCTCGGCGGCGCCGTGCTGCTCCTGCGCAAGGCGGCCGTGGCCGACGTCGGCCGGCTCGACGAGCGCTACTTCCTCTACAGCGAGGACGAGGACTGGCAGCGCCGCGCCCTGAAGCGCGGCTGGACGGTGCGCTACTGCCCCGAGGTGGTCGCCGAGCACGCCGCCGGCGGCACCGAGACAGACCCCGTGCGGCTCCAGCTCCGGCTCCACGCCGCCCTGGAGCGCTACGTGCGCAAGTGGTACGGGGCGCCGGGTTGGGCCGTGTTCCGAGCGGGCACACTCGTGGGACTGGGGCTGCGCATGGTGGTGCACCGTCCGGCGCGTCGCCGGGCCGACGCCCGCCTGGCGGGCCTCTACCTGCGCGGGCCCGATCGCGTCGCACGGCGGGCCGGGGCCGTCCCCGACCACCCCGGCTGAGGCTGTCCCAGTCAGCCAGCCAGTTCAGCCAGCCAGCCAGTTCAGTCAGTCCAGCCAGCCAGTTCAGTCAGTCCAGCCAGGCAGGCAGTCGACCGGCCCGTCGTGCGGGCACCCAGCGTGTCTGCGGCGCGATCGCTCACGCCTCAGCTGCTCACCGGCCCCCGAAGTTGGGCCACAGGCCGAGGTCGAGGTCGGGCACGAGCATCCGGAGCGCGCCCACGTCGGGCGCGTAGAGCTCGACGAGCCGCTGCCGGGCGTCGTCGTCGAGGGCGACCTTCTCCTGCAGCGTCGGGCTCGAGGCCCGGCGCAGCCCGACGGGGCGGAAGGTGTCGTCGAGACCGAGGAACCGGTACGTGCGGGCGAGCTCGCCCGCAGGGTCGGCCACGCACCGCTCGTACTGGAGCACGAGGACGCGACCGGCCTCGAGCGGGCCGGACCAGCGGTCGAGGGCGGCCGCGTAGAAGCCACGGTCGACGGCCTCGGCCACGACGGTGCCGAGGTGCGACCCGGCCACCAGCCGGCTGTGGGCCAGGCCCGACACGAATCGTTCGACGGGGTCGCGCACCATCACCAGGAGTCGGGCGTCAGGAGCGGCCCGCGCCAGGAGGGGGGGCACCCACGGCTGGTAGACGTAGTCGGGCGTCCACTCCCCGGTCACCGTGCCCCGGGGGCGGGGGAACCACCGGTGGTACCCGAGAGCCTGCTCGGGACCGAAGCCGGCCGTGGCGTACGGGGCGAAGTAGTGCCGCTCCTTGTGATCGGCGGCCCGGTGGAAGGCGCCCGGATGGGTGACGACCAGACCGAACCACCACGTCGTCCCGGCCTTCTGCACGCCGATGCCGACGAAGTCCGGCGGGCCGACGTCCTCTCCGGGGCCGGGCACGGGGGGCGCGGGGGCGAACCCGGCCTCCCAGGGCGCGAAAGGCCCGATGCGACGCCGCAGCCCGTCCCGCACAGCACGGGGAAGAATCGTGCGAAGTCCCTCGGGAGCCCGGTACAGCGCCTTTCCGAGCGCCGTCCGGATGGCCACGGCGTCAGGGTGCCACACCGAGGTATTCCACGACAACCGGCGGGCCATGCCTATGGTGGTGCCGTGTCCCGCGCACGGCGGCAGCATCGGGGCGACGCCGGCGTGGAGGGGGGAGCATGATCTACGTCGCCACGGTGCACGTCGCGTCAGCGCGCTGGATCGACCTGCAGCTCGCCTACCTCCACCGGAACCTGGCCGAGCCCTTCAAGGTCTTCGCCAACCTCCAGGACGTGCCCGAGGGCCACGCCGGGAAGTTCGACCGCGTGGTCCCCATCCTCGGGGAGCACCCGGGCAAGCTCAACCTCCTCGCCGGCGAGATCGTCGCCGAGGCCGGCCCCGACGACCTCATCATCTTCCTCGACGGCGACGCCTTCCCCATCGCCGACCCGCTGCCGGTGGTGCGCGCCGGGCTCGAGCACTGCGCACTGGTCGCCGTGCGGCGGGACGAGAACGCGACGGACCGTCAGCCCCACCCGTCGTTCTGCGCGGTCCGAGTGCGCGACTGGGAGCGTCTCCACGGAGACTGGTCCCCCGGGTACTCCTGGGAGACGGCGGACGGGACGCAGGCGACCGACGTCGGCGGCAACCTCCTGCGCGCCCTCGAGAGAGCAGGTGAGCCCTGGACCCCGCTGCTTCGCAGCAACCGCGTGAACCTGCACCCGCTGTGGTTCGGTGTCTACGGGGGGATCGTGTACCACCACGGCGCCGGGTTCCGCTGGGCCGTCGGCCGCGTCGACCTCGCCAACCCGCCCCGGCTCACCACGAGGGCCAAGCACGTACCCGGGCTGGGCCGGCTCCTGCGGCGAAGGAACCGGGCCCGCGCCCAGCGATTCCACGCCCGCACCGCGGCGGCGGCGCGACGCCTCAGCGACGACGTCTTCGAGCGGATCGCGAGCAACCCGGACTTCTACCGGGAACTGGTCTGAACCGTGCCCGGCGAGGCGGTCACGGTGCACGGTTCGAGGCGCGCCGTCGCGGTCGTGCTGGGCGTGAGTCTCGTCCTGGCGGTGATCGGCATCGGGGCCATGGCAGCCCTGGCAGGCACCCTTTCGAAGCCGGCGCCGGTGCCGGCGGTGCCGCTCAGCGTGTCGTGCCCGGCGCCCGGCACCTGCATGGCCGTGGACGACCACGGCAACGCCCTGACGCTCCGTGACGGTTCGTGGTCGAGACCGCGCTCAGTCGAGCACGAAGCGATGAGCAACGTCTCGTGTTCGAGCCCCCGTGCGTGCGTGGCGGTGGACGTCACCGGGCGGGCTTTCCTCTTCGACGGCACGGCATGGGCGGCGTCGACGTCCGTCACGCGCACGCTGGGCATCGCGGGCTCGGCGACGAGCGACCTGCTGTCGTGCTCGACGACCGACACCTTCTGCCTGGTGGTCGACGTCCGCGGGTACGCGCGGTCGTTCGACGGCACGAACTGGTCGCGCCGTCAGCCGATGAAAGCCCCGGGCGAGGGCCCGCTCGACATCTTCAACAGCGGGTCGACCACGAGCGTCTCCTGCCCGACGAGCGCGTTCTGCGGCACCGTGACGGCGCTCGGACGCGCCCGGGTCCTCCGAGGCTCGACCTGGGAACCGTCGCAGGTCCTCGTGTCCCCGTCCCAGATCCGGCAAGCGGCACGCCGGGGGGTGGCCGTCCTGACGGGAATCTCGTGCCCCGTCACCGGCTTCTGCGTGGCCGTCGACACGGCCGGCCATGCATTCGAGCTCAGCGGCGATCGGTGGGGCCGCCCCCGCCTGGTCGACGGGCCCAGTGCCACTTCGGGCGATCGCCGCGGGCTGACTGCGGTGTCGTGTGCCGGCACGCGCTTCTGCGCCGCCACCGACGGCCTCGGCCAGGTCGTGGTCTCCGACGGCGCCTCGTGGGGGGCGCCGCAGAGGGTCGACCCGACCCTCGGGTTGACGAGCATCTCCTGCCCGAGCGCGGACTTCTGCGCCGCGCTCGACGACATCGGCGACGCCGTCACGTTCGACGGGAGCTCGTGGACCGCTCCCCGGGCCATCGAGCCGAGACCACGGAGCGCCGGCCGGTGACCGGCCATCTGGACCGTCGCCCCGGGCGGGACCGTCTCGACCGTCGCCCCGGGCGGGACCGTCTCGACCGTCGCCCCGGGCGGGGACGTCTCGACCGTCGCCGGCCGGCGACCGCGGCCGGCCCCGTGGCGCAGGCGACGGGGGCGCCACGATGACGCCGATCACCTTCCTGGCGCTCGTGGCCCTGCTCTTCTTCGGCGCCGCCGGGTGGGGGGCGATCGCCGTCAGGGTTCTCGAGCGGGCGGGCTGGAGGGACGCCGCCGCTGAGATCGGCTTCGCGCTCCGGGTGCTGCTGGGGGTGTCGCTCTTCCTGGCGGTCGGCGGGTACCTCGTGGCGCTCGGCATCGCCCGGCCGGCCGTGCTCCTGGGGTGGCATGTCGTCGGGCTGCTCTACCTGCTGAACGGCCTCCGGCCCCTCCTCCGGCGCCCGGCGTACCCCCGTGGGCTGGCGCTCGTCCGAGCGGCCGCCCTCGGCGCGATCGGCGCCTTCCTGTTCCTGATGTCGCTCGGGTACGCCATCGGCGTGCCCTTCTACAACCCACCCGACGATGACCCGGGGTACGTCTACCTGGCGCAGCGCCTGGTCAGCACAGGCGGCCTCGTCGACCCCTTCAACCTCCGCCGGTTCACGAGCTACGGCGGCTCGACCCTGTACCAGTCCCTGTTCCTTCGCCTCACCGGGAACGGGTCGTTGCGTGGCTCCGAGATCACCTTCGGCGCGCTCCTGCTCCTGGTGGCGGCCACCAGGACGGCGCGCCGGCGCTGGCTCCTGCTGTTCGTCGTGGTGGTCGGGGTCGGGATCCTCGTAGGGCAGGGCATCGGCCCCATCATCAACCTGAGCCCCGCGTACTCCGTGGCGGCGCTCTCCCTGGGGGCCTACCAGCTCTTGAGCATGAGCCCGGCGAGCACGGACGGGCGCCGGCAGAACCTCCTGTACGTGGTGCTCGGCGTGATGCTGGCGGCCATCCTGGCGCTGCGGTGGATGGACCTCCTCTCGATGGTGTTCGCCACCGTGCTCGTCCTCGTCGTGCTCCTCGGACGGGCTGCACTGCGCGCCGTGCTCGTCACGGGTGCCACCGCGCTGGCGTGCACAGCCGGGTGGGCGGTGGCGCTCAGCCGCTCGTCGGGGTCGCCGGTACCGCTCGGCGGGAACTTCGACCCGTCGTACCCCAACGGGACGAGCCCCTACGTGGGGCTGGCGCAGATTCCCCGGAAGTTCTGGGCCGTGGTGAGCGCGAACGGCTCGGCGGAGATCCTGGGCCTGGGCATCTGCCTGGCCGTCGGCTACCTCCTTTTCACCTCGCGGCACTCCACGCGCATGCTGGTGCTGCTGTGCGCCAGCATCGGCTGCATCTTCCAGGCCGTCCTCGTCACCTACCTGTTCACGGGCTCGATCACCGGGGACGTCGAACGGTTCTTCGCCCCGAGCGTCTTCGCCTGCGGCCTCTTCGCCATCGACACCCTGTGGCCCACCGGGCCTCCGTCGCCGGTCGGGGCCGGACGCCGGAGATCGGTCACCGTGGCCCTCGCCGGACTGGTCGGCATGATCGTGGTCACCTTCGGCAACGTGCCGGGTGCGCTCACACACTCCCAGTCGTTCGAGACGAACGCGGGCTTCAGCCTCGAGGCGTCGGGCGCGCGGATCATGATCGGCGCCACCGGGTTCGCCGACCGCTACCGGCCGTACCGGCGGGAGTTCGCCCGCGTGAACTCGGTGATCCCGAGCGGGGCACGGGTGCTCGCAGCCGTCGAGCGGCCCGCCCTCCTCGACCTCTCCAGGTTCGAGGTGGCGACGCTCGACATCCCGGGTGCGGTGTCGCCGCCCCCCCACATGCCCTACTTCCGGGGACCGGCCGCCAAGATCGCATACCTCCGGCACCTCGGGTTCGACTACATCGTCACGGAGCGACCGGACGCACCCGGGGGCCTCTACAACGACTGGGCGGCGTTCCTCCGGTCCACGTCGTACTTCCGCAGGGCGTACGCGACGTACTTCCCCGACTGGCAGGCCACGGTCAACTGGCTCGAGCGAGACGGGGGTCACCGCGTGACGTACGCCGGGTCGCTGGCGCTCATCGAGATCAGGTGAGTCGCCGGTCGGGACCGGGTGGGTCCCTGGGCGAACGAGGACGGGGCTCGGCCTTCACATCGATTCCCTGGCATATAGATTCACTGGCCCTATGGGCGACGGCGAGGCTGGCGCGCTCCGTGAGATCAGACGACGCCTGCTCCTCGCAGGCGTCGCGGCCCTCTGCGCCGTGCTCGCCGGCGGCCTCTATGTCGCGAACCGGTCCCACGCCCCCGCGGCGGGCGCGGCGCCCGCTGCGGTCGCCCGCGGCCTGTCGTGCCCGGCGGCCGGCCACTGCTTGGTGGTGGACGACCAGGGCAACGTGCTCCGCCTCGACCACGACCACTGGTCGGCGCGGCGGTCTCTGTCGCGTGACGGCCTCGGGGCCATTTCGTGCCCCACCCGGTCGTTCTGCGTGACGGTGGGCGTCAACGGGTCGGCCGCACACTTCGACGGGCGGTCCTGGTCCCGCCTGCAACGGATCGACGTCGGCGCGTCGAACCACATCGACGCCCACGGGACGAGCGGGTTGAGCGCCGTGTCCTGCCCCACGGCCCGCTTCTGCATGGCGGGCGACGCGCTCGGTCGAACGCTCACCTACGACGGGCACGGATGGTCGGAGCCGACCCCGATCGAACCGACGCGCCTGGCGGAGAAGGACCAGTTCTTCGGGAACGCCGGGATCACCGGGATCTCCTGTCCGACCCCCGGCTTCTGTGCCGCCGTCACCGACTACGGGCGGGCCATGACCTTCAACGGTGCCACGTGGTCGGCCCCGGTCCGCCTCGACCCGGCGCCGGCCAGGGCACGGGCACTGGCGCTTGCGCTCCCCGCCCTCACGGCGGTCTCCTGCTCGAGCGCCGACCACTGCGTGGCCGTCGACTCCTCGGGCAATGCCTTCACATACGGCGCACGCTCGTGGTCCCCCCCCACTCCCGTCGACCTGCAGAGCTCGTCGCACGGGGCCCATGACGGGTTGCAGGCGGTGTCGTGCCCGTCGGCGACCTTCTGCGCCGCCGGGGACGGCTCGGGGTTCGTGCTCACGTTGCAGGGATCACGGTGGTCCGCCCCCGTGCAGATCGCCCAGGGGATCGGGATCGGCGCCATCTCGTGCCCGGCGGCCGGTTCGTGCGTGGCCCTCGACGACATCGGCGATGCCCTCACGTCCGAGGGATCGTCCTGGTCGATGCTCCGAGCCCTCGAGACCTGAGGCGTCGATGACCACGCCGGAGACCTTCACCGTCCTGGTGGCGCTCCTGTTCCTCGGCGCGTGGGGCTGGGGGGCGGCGCTCGTCGCCGCCGTGCGCCGGGCGGGCTGGGACACCGTCGAAGAGGAGGTCGGCCCCCCCCTGCAGATGCTGCTCGGCGTGGCGCTGTTCCTCGCCGTCGGGGGGTTCCTGGTGGCCCTCGACGTCGCCCGGGTCCAGGTGCTCGTGGGATGGCACGTCGTCGGTGTGGCGCTCCTCGTCGCCAGGGCGGTCCCCTGGGCGCGCCGGTCCTTGGTGGTCGACGCGCGCACCGCGGTCGCCGGTGTCGCGGTGGCCGCGGCCGGCGTGGCGTTCTACCTCGTGTCGGTCGCCATCGCCATCGGCATCCCGCACTACAACAAGAACGACGACGACGCCGCCTACGTCTACCTCGCCCAGCGTCTGCTGAGGACCGGCGGCCTCATCGACCCCTTCAACCAACGGCGACTGGCGAGCTACGGGGGCAGCACCCTGTACCAGTCGATGTTCCTGCACTTCACCGGGAACTCCTCGATCCGCGGGTTCGAGTTCGTCTTCGGTGCGCTCCTCCTGCTGGCGCTCGCCGTCAGGACCGCCCGGCGCCGCTGGTACCTCCCCGGGCTCTGTATCGTGGGGATCGGCCTCCTCGTCGGGCACGGGATCGGGCCGGTGGTCAACCTGAGCCCGGAGTACTCCGTGGCGGCGGTGAGCCTGGGCACGTACCAGATGCTGGCGAGAGCCCCGCTGCGGGCCCACGACGAGCAGCCCATGGTGTTCGTCCTCGTGGGGATCCTGCTCGCCGGGATCCTCTCACTGCGCTTCAGCTTCGCCATCTCGGTGGGGCTGGCGGTGTTGCTCGTCCTCGTCGCGCTGCGCGGACGTCGATCGATCCAGCCGTTGGCCCTCGTGGTGGCGACGACGCTGGTCGCCTCGACGGGATGGGCGATCGCATCGTGGCGGTCGTCGCGCACCCCCTTGTTCCCTGTCGTCGCCGGCAACTACGACACGACCTGGCCGGGCGCACACGACCCCTACCTGATCGGCACGACGTGGTTCACCCACCTCTTCGGCACGATCGTCACCGGGTGGTACCTCTGGCAGATCCTGCTCCTGAGCGCGGTCGTCGGCCTCGGCTTCCTCGTCCTGACGCGACGGCGGCCGGTGACGATGCTCGTCCTGTTGGCGGCGACCGTCGGCTGCCTCGTCCAGCTCGCCGTCCTCGTGTACACGTTCTCGGGCTCCGACGTCGGCAACATCACGCGTTTCGAGGCGCCCAGCGTGCTCGCGTGCGGCCTGTTCGCCCTCGACGCGCTGTGGCTGTGCCGGGCGCGGCGGCCCGCCCGGGAGAGCGCGGCGCGTGCCGAGGGGAGCGAGGGGCGGCCGCGGCGAACCCGTACCGGCGGGATCCTCGGGCGGCTCGACATCTCCCCGAGTGCCACGCGACGACGGCTCGTCGGCGCGGTCATGACCGTCCTGCTCGTGCTGACGGCGGCGGCCACCTTCGGCTCCTCGTTGCCGACGTTCTTGCGCTCCACTCGAGCGCGGATCACGACGGGCTACGACATCCTCTCCGGCCGCGCCCCCGCATTCGCCGACCGGTATGCCGAGCTGCGCGGCGACTACGGACGCCTGAACGCCATGATCCCCGCCCGATCGAAGGTCCTGGCCGCCGTCGACTACCCGGCCCTCCTCGACATGGCCCGGTACGACGTCGCCACGCTCGACATCGCCGGCAGCACCTCCCCGGCACCCCACATGCCCTTCTTCCGAGGCGTGGCGGCCAAGGTCGGCTACCTCCGGCGCCTGGGCTACCAGTACGTCGTCGCCGACTCGCCGCTCACGGTCGGGCTCTTCGACATCCAATTGTGGAAGAGGACCTTCGGCGGGAATATCTATGCGTACAAGGCGTGGACCCCGTACTTCCTGGACTGGCAGGGGACCGTGACCTGGTTGGAGCAGAGCCACCGGTTCGACGTCAGATATGCTGGCTCGCTCGCCCTCATACGGCTCGATCAGCCCTCGAGCTCGCTCGGGCTCGGGATGAATCGACGAAGGGAGTGGAACGGCGGTGGCTCGTCGAATCCGTCACGCCGTGACGAGGCCATGACCGTCCTCGGTGCCGCCACGGCTCACGAGGGGGCGCCCCGACCATGAGCGCAGCTCCGCCCACCGCCACGGCCTATCCGTATCAGGAGGAGGTCAACCAGGCGATTCTCGGGTACATCGACGGGCAGCGCGTGCCCGCCGACCGGCGGCGCGTCCTCGACGTCGGCTGCGGGTACGGGGCGCTGGGGCAGGAGTTCCGCGACCGGGGGTACGAGGTGTGGGGGATCGAGCGCGACCCCACGGCCGTGTCGCGTGCCACCGAGCGCCTGGACCGGGTCGTGACCGCGGACCTCACCGACACGGACCTGATCGCCAGGGAGCTGGCGGGGAACCGCTTCGAGACGATCGTCTTCTCCGACGTCCTCGAGCACATGCCCGACCCCCACGGCCTCGTCGTCGGATTGCTCCCCCACCTGGCACCCGGGGGACGCGTGATCATCTCGGTGCCCAACGTCGCCAACTGGCACACCCGCCTGAGCCTCCTCTTCGGGCGCTTCACCTACCGCGACACCGGCGTGCTCGACCGGACCCACGTGCGCTTCTTCACCGTGCGCTCCGCCACCGAGTTCGTGCGGGGGTGCGGCCTCCAGGTCCGGTCCATGCACTACACGCCGATGCTGGTGCGGGTGCTCCTCCCCCTCGTCAAGGCCCGCCTGCTCCGGCCGGACGCGTCGGCCGGCGCCCAGGCCATCTCGGGCTCCCCGCTCTACCGCCGGTACCTGCGGTGGGTCTATCCCATCGAACGACGGCTGGCTCGCCTGCTGCCCGGTCTCCTCGCCTTCCAGGTCGTGATCGTGGCCGAGGCGTCGCCCGAGGGTCCGTCCACATGAGACCCGACGGTCCGTCCACATGAGAACGGCGATCATCGGAGCCGGCGCCAGCGGTCTCACGCTCGGGTTGCTCCTCGACGGGGACGTCACCGTCTACGAGGCCGACGCTTCCCCGGGCGGCCACTGCCGGACGATCATCAGGGACGGTTGGACCTTCGACGAAGGCCCGCACATCATGTTCTCGAAGGACAAGGCCATCCTCGATTTCATGATCCGCAGTCTCGGCGGCAACGTCCACCAGTCCCGGCGGAACAACCGTGTCTGCGTCGGCGGCAGGTTCGCCAAGTACCCGATCGAGAACGACCTGGCCGGCCTGCCGACGGCCCTGCGCGACAGCTGCCTTTTGGACTTCCTCTTCAACGTGCACTCGGAGCTGGCGCGGGACCCGTCGAACCTGGACGAGTGGTTCCTGGGGAACTTCGGGGCGAGCCTGACCGACCACTACTTCCGCCCCTACAACGAAAAGACGTGGAACGTGCCGCTGGCCCAGCTCTCGATGTCCTGGGCCGAGCGGATCCCGCAGCCGCCCCCCGAGGACGTCGTGAAGGGCGCACTGGGGATCAGCACCGAGGGGTACCTCCACCAGCTCCACTACCACTACCCGTCGACCGGGGGCTACGAGGCGCTCACGACCGCCTGGGCGGACCTCCTGACGCCGGGGTCGCTACGGCTCGGCGCCCCCGTGCGCCGTCTGGTCCCCACACCCGACGGGGTCGAGGTCGTGACCGACCAGGGCGGCGAGCACTTCGACCGGGTGGTGTGCACGGCGCCGATGCCCACGCTCCTGTCGATGGTCGACCCCGTCCCCGACAAGGTCCGCGAGGCGGTGGCGGCGCTCCAATTCAACCCCCTGACCGTCGTCACGCTCGGGTTCCGGGGCGAGGACGCCAACCAGTTCACGGCCGTGTACTTCCCCGACCCCGAGTACCTGGTGAACCGGATCAGTGCCCCGTGCGTGTTCTCCCCGCACAACGGGCCCCCGGGGTGTTACAGCATCCAGGCGGAGATCACCGACCGGCCCGGGGGCGCCAGCCTCGCCCTGACCGATGACGAGGCCGTCGCGCACGTGCTCGACGGGCTCGTCCGCTACGGCGTCGTGCCCGCCTCGGACCCCCTGGTGTTCCGTGACGTGCAGCGCATGGAGTACGCCTACGTCGTCTACACGGTGGGGTACGAGGACCGGATCGACACGGTCCGGGCATGGGGCGACGCACAGCGGATCCACATCCACGGGCGCTTCGGCGCCTTCGAGTACCTGAATGTCGACGGGTGCATCGCCCGATCGCTGGAGATGGCCGAACGTCTCAACGGCCGCCCGACGGCGCTCGACGACATCACGCCAGGAAGGTCGGTCTGACATGGAGCAGGGTGGGGGCGGCTCGCAGGATTTCTCGGACGTCTCGGTCGTCATGATCACGCTGAACGAAGAGAAGGCGATCGCCAAGGTGATCACCGATGTGCTGGCCAGCCTCCCCGGGGCCGAGGTCATCGTGGTGGACGGGTCCTCGGACCGGACGCCGCAGATCGCCGCCGAGCTCGGTGCGACGGTCATCCGCGAGCCGGGCGGGGGGGCCGCACCCGCCCTCCTGGCGGCCCTGCAGGCGTCGCGCCGCCCGATCGTCGCCACCGTCGACGCCGACGACACGTACCCGACGGACGCCTTCGTCGAGCTCGTCGGGCGCGTGCGCGCCGGGGACGACATCGCGGGGACCGACCGCCTGGGCCGGCGCCCGCCGTCCACGATGCCGGTGGCGAACTGGTTCGCCAACGTGGGGTTCGGGGTGATCGGCTCCGTGCGGGCCCGCCGGCGCGTCCGCGACCTCCACTCCGGCCAGCGAGCCTACCGGCGGGGCCTCATCGACGAGTTCGACTGGGACACGACGGGCCCGGCGTTCCCCGTCGACCTCCTCCTGTGGCCGGCGGTGGCCGGCTGCCGGATCACCGAGATCGACATCCCCTACCGGGACCGGATCGGCGACACGACCCTGTCGCGATGGCCCAGCGGCAAGCGGACCCTGAGCCGGCTGCTCCGGCCCAGGCGGCAGATGCGCCGGACCCCCGGGCGCACGCGCTGACCCGCAGGGACGGTGCCGGGTTGCGATCGCGCACCGACTAGCCTTTCCCTGGGTCGGGGCGCGAGCGACGGCCCCGACGGGGGCCGGGCGAGGTCCGGGCGAGGTCTGCCACACCCTCGGACCGGCTGCTCGCGGGCCCCCGGGGGTGGTGCGTCCCGAGACGGAAGGTAGGGGGCCATGACGTTCAGCGACGCCTTCATCGCGGAGTCGATCGAGATCCTGGGTGCCGTCGACACGGCCGCCGTGGAGGCGTGCGCAACGGGGCTCGCCCAGGTCCGAGCACGCGGCGGCCGGCTGTTCATCCTGGGCGTGGGCGGGTCGGCCGGCCATGCCTCGCACGCCGTGAACGACTTCCGGAAGCTGTGCGACGTCGAGGCCTACGCCCCCACCGACAACGTGAGCGAGCTCACCGCCCGCACGAACGACGAGGGGTGGGACACCACGTTCGTGGAGTGGCTCCGGTGCTCCCGGCTCGACGAGCGCGACGGGGTCCTCGTGTTCTCCGTCGGCGGAGGCGACCAGGAGCGACAGGTGTCGGTGAACCTGGTCCGCGCCCTCGAGCTGGCCGTGGACCGACGCGCGGCGATCTTCGGCATCGTCGGCCGCCACGGCGGGTTCACGGCCAAGGTGGCCACGGCGAGCATCGTCGTGCCCCCGCTCCACGCCGACCGCATCACCCCGCACACCGAGGGCCTGTGCGCGGTGCTCTGGCACCTCCTCGTCAGCCACCCGGCCCTGGCGGCCAACAGCACCAAGTGGGAAGGGCTCGCGTGACGGCGCCGGGAGCACAGGTCGCCGCGGGGACGAGGTACTGCATCGTCGGGGGCGCCGGCTTCATCGGCAGCCACTTCGTCGACAGGCTCCTGGCCGACGACGCCGTGGCCGGCGTCACCGTGTACGACAACTTCTCGTCGGGGCGCCACTGGCACCTGGAGCACCACACCGACGATCGGTTGCAGGTCGTG
Organism: Acidimicrobiales bacterium; assembly: GCA_035531755.1. Taxonomy (NCBI): domain Bacteria; kingdom Bacillati; phylum Actinomycetota; class Acidimicrobiia; order Acidimicrobiales; species Acidimicrobiales bacterium. The sequence continues at coordinate 18,701 of DATKSK010000057.1, forward strand.
GAGGCAGACGTCCGCGACCTGGCTCCCCTGGTGACGGCCATGTCGGGCTGCGACACCGTGATCCACCTGGCGTCGAACCCCGACATCGCCCGGGCGGCGACGGAGCCGGCTGTCGACTTCGACCAGGGCACACTTCTCACCCACCATGTCGCCGAGGCTGCCCGCCTGTCGTCGGTGTCGCTCATCCTGTACGCCTCGGGCAGCGGCGTGTACGGCGACCTGGGCGAGACCGAGGCCGACGAGGACTTCGGCCCCCTCATCCCGGTCTCCACCTACGGCGCCAGCAAGCTGGCGGGCGAGGCGCTCATCGCGTCGTACTGCTTCATGTTCGACCTGAACGCATGCGTCTTCCGCTTCGGCAACGTGGTGGGTCCCCGCCAGACGCACGGGGTCGGGTACGACTTCGTGCGGCGGCTGCTCGAGGATCCGACCGGGCTCCACATCCTCGGGGACGGCAAGCAGAGCAAGTCCTACGTGCACGTATCGGACATCGTGGACGCCGTCCTGCTGGCGGGGAGCTGCGCCCCCCGGCCGTTCCGGTCGTTCAACGTGGCGACGGGCGACTACATCACGGTGCAGGAGATCGCCGAGCTCGCCCTCGAGGTGCTCGGGATCGAGTCGACCACGTTCCACTTCACCGGCGGGGACCGCGGATGGAAGGGCGACGTGCCCGTCGTCCGGGTCAACACGGACCGCATCCGGGCCCTGGGGTGGTCCAATGCGATGTCGTCACGTCAGGCGCTCGAGGCGTCGCTGCGTTCCATGGTCGTCGATGCGAGGTCGGGGCGCTTGACATGACCACCCCGGGTGGGCTGCGCCCGGCGGTCTTCCTCGACCGGGACGGCGTGCTCAACGAGGCCGTCGTCCGGGAGGGCAAGCCCTACCCGCCCCAGTCGCCGGACGAGGTCGTCGTGGTCCCGGGCATGGGTGCGGCCTGCGCCCGGATGCGGGAGCACGGGTTCGTGCTCGTGGTGGTCACCAACCAGCCCGACGTGGCCCGTGGGCGCCAGACGGCCGCCGGGGTCGAGGCGATCAATGCGGTGCTGCGCGCCGAGGTCCCCCTGGACGCCGTGTACGTCTGCCTCCACGACAACGAGGACGGGTGCCGGTGCCGCAAGCCCCGGCCGGGGATGCTCCTGGCTGCCGCCGAGGACCTGTCCCTGGCCCTGGGGCGCAGCTTCATGGTGGGCGACCGCTGGTCGGATATCGCCGCCGGCCGTCGTGCAGGCTGCCGGACGGTGTATATTGATCGGGGGTACCAGGAGCAACGTCCGATCGCGCCCGACCACGTCGTCGGCCACCCAGTCGAGGCGCTCGACTGGGTCCTGACGACGGTGCGACTGGAGGGGGGGGGCCGTGACCGATCAACGTCCGTACGGCATCAAGATCTTTGCTGACGGGGCCGACCTCGAGGGGATCCTCGAGCTGGCCCGCGACCCGGTCATCTCGGGCTTCACCACCAACCCCACCCTGATGCGCAAGTCGGGCGTCGACGACTACGCAGGCTTCGCGCGCAAGATCCTCGACAACGTCACGGACCATCCGATCTCGTTCGAAGTGCTCTCCGACGAGTTCGACGAGATGGGCGCCCAGGCTCGCACGATCGCGTCGTGGGGCTCCAACGTGTACGTGAAGATCCCGGTGACCAACACGCGCGGGGAGAGCTCGGCACCGCTCATCCGCGAGCTGTCGGCCGAGGGGCATCACCTCAACGTGACCGCCATCCTCGCCCTCGATCAGGTGGCGACCGTGGCCGACGCGCTGGCGGACACCCCGGGGGCGGTGGTGTCGGTCTTCGCCGGCCGGATCGCCGACACGGGTCGCGATCCCGTGCCGTTGATGACCGAAGCGGTCGGGCTGCTGGCAGGCAACCCCCGGCTCGAGCTGCTGTGGGCGAGCCCGCGCGAGATCCTGAACGTTCCGCAGGCGGCGGCGGTCGGCTGCCACATCATCACGGTGACCCACGACCTCCTGGCGAAGCTGAAGGGCCTGGGCCGGGGCCTCGAGGAGGTCTCGCTCGACACCGTCCGGATGTTCCGCGACGACGCCGAAAGCGCGGGTTTCCTGCTTTGAGCGAGCCCCGGACCGTCCCGGCCGGTCCCAGTGCCGGGCGCGACGAGTGGGACCGCCACTGGGCGCGCTACGGCGAGCCCGCCGCGGGGAACCCGGCGAACACCTATCGCCATCGCCTCATCATGAAGCTGATCGGCGAGCCCACGGCCGGTGACACCGTGCTCGACATCGGCTCCGGCCAGGGCGAGCTGGCGCTCCTGCTCAAGCGCCGGTTCCCCGCGGCGACGGTGCGCGGCGTGGAGTTCAGCGCCGAGGGCGTGCACCGGGCGCGAACGGCGGCGGCCGCGGCAGAGCTGGCCATCGAGTTCTCCCAGCGAGACCTGCTCGAGGACGCGCCCCTGAGCCCCGACGACGCCGGACGCGCCGGCTACGCGGTGTGCTCGGAGGTCCTCGAGCACGTCGACGACCCGGCACTGCTGCTGCGCAACGCCGCCGCGTACCTGGCTCCGGGCTGTCGCCTCGTGGTCACCGTCCCCGGCGGCCCCCGCTCGGCCTTCGATCGCCACATCGGGCACCGCCAGCACTTCCGCCCGGCCGGCCTGCGCCGCCTGCTCGAGGGGGCGGGCTTCACGGTGGAGCACGTGGCCCGCGCCGGGTTCCCGTTCTTCAATCTGTACCGGCTGGCGGTGATCGCCCGGGGACGCCGCCTGATCGCCGACCTCGAGCAGGACCGGGCCGAGGACGGGGGTGGGGCCCAGGGGACGGTCCTCGCCCTGTTCGACCGGGCCTTCCGCCTGAACATCCAGTCGTCACCGTTCGGCTGGCAGATGGTGGCCGTCGGTCGGCTCACGGGAGCGGGGGGCCCGTCATGATCATCTCGCGCACGCCGCTTCGGATCACCCTCGGCGGAGGCGGCACCGACCTTCCCTCGTACTTCGGCGAGCACGGCGGCTTCGTCATCTCGGCGGCGATCAACCGCTACATCTTCATCGCCATCAACCGCACCTTCACGCACGACTACTTCCTGAAGTATTCGGAGCTCGAACAGGTCGACCTCGTCGACCAGATCAAGCACCCGATCATCCGCGAAGCGCTGCGGATGCACCCGATCGGCCCGTCCATCGAGCTCGTGAGCGTCGCCGACATCCCGTCCGGGACGGGGCTCGGCTCCTCGGGCTCGTTCACCGTCGGCCTCCTGCGGGCTGTCTACGGCTACAAGCGCGAACATGTCACCGCTGCCAACCTGGCCGAAGAGGCGTGCAGCATCGAGATCGACCTGCTCGACCGCCCGGTCGGCAAGCAGGACCAGTACATCGCAGCCTTCGGCGGGCTCACGTGCCTCGACATCGCCCCCGACGGGCACGTGTCGGTAGCGCCGCTCCTCGTGTCGAACGACACGCTGCGCGACCTCGAGGAGCATCTCTGCATGTTCTTCACCCACTACTCGCGGCCCGCCGACGTCGTCCTGGCCGAACAACGGACCAAGTCCCGCAGCGGCGACACGGACATGGTCGAGAGCCTGCATTTCGTGAAGGAGAACGGCCTCGCCACGAAGGACGCTCTCGAGAGCGGGGACACCGCCAAGTTCGCCGCGCTCATGGACGAGCACTGGCGGCGCAAGCGCCGGCGGTCGAGCCTGATGTCCAACGACCGGATCGACCGGTGCTACGACATCGCCATGGACAGCGGTGCCCTCGGGGGAAAGCTGGTCGGTGCCGGGTCGGGGGGCTTCCTGCTCTTCTACGCCAAGGACCTGGACTCACTGCGATCGGCCATGGCCGGCGAAGGCCTCAGCGAAGTCCGCTTCACCTTCGATTTCGACGGGTCGTCCCTCCTCGTCCGGGACTGAGCCGATGCAGTGCCTGGTCCTCGCCGGCGGGCTGGGGACGCGGATGCACCCGGCAACGAGGGCCGTCCCGAAGTGCCTCATCGAGGTGGGCGGGCGGCCCTTCGCCCACTGGCAGCTCGAATGGCTCGCCTCCGAGCACGTCGAGAACGTCGTCTACAGCATCGGGCACCTCGGGGAGCTCGTCCGCACCGAGCTCGGTGACGGGTCCCGGTGGGGGATCTCGATCACCTATGTCGACGAGGGTGGCGAGCTCGTGGGCACGGGGGGCGCTGTCCGGCTGGCCGTCGAGCGCGGCGCGGTCGACGACGAGTTCTTCGTCCTGTACGGGGACTCCTACCTGTCGGTGGAGCTGGCGGCCGTGGAGCAGACCTTCCACCAGCGTGACGCCGACGCCCTCATGACCGTGTACCGCAACCACGGCCGGTGGGAGGTCAGCAACGCCGTCTTCGCCGACGGTGTCGTGACCCGGTACGAAAAGGGCCTCTCCCCTCCCCCGCCCGACATGCAGTTCGTGGACTACGGCCTGTCGGCCCTGCGCGCCGCCGTCGTGCTCGAGACCGTCCCTACGGGACGCAGCGACCTGGCCGACGCCTTCACCCTCCTCAGCCGGGCCGGGCGCCTGGCGGGATTCGAGGCCACCGAGCGGTTCTTCGAGATCGGCACCCCGTCGGGCCTCGCCGATCTCGAGCGGCGCCTGACCGGGTCAGCGGACGAGGCGCACCGAGGGGGGTGACCCCCGGCCGCCGCGCGCCAGGAGGGTGAGCCCCGGTGCGGTGAAGCTGCGCCACTGGGGGCAGCTCCCCACCTGCACGAAGAGATGCGACCCGGCCCGGAGCAGCGCCCGGAACGAGATGGCGCCCGGGGACTGGTCGATCCCGTCGGACACGCTGTACGCGCCGGGGCCCACGTGCCGCGGCGCGCTGAGCTCGAGCCAGTGGTACCCGGCGAGGTCGGACCCGGGCGGAACGTCGAGCGCCACGATCTGTTCGTGCACGAGCGCAGCGCCGACCGACCCCACGCTCTCGGTGCTCACGGCGTGCACCACGCCGTCGGACGTGGTCACGGGCTGGTCGCCGCCGCGGACGACCAGGGTGGAGGGCGCCGACGACAGGGGCGCCAGGGGTGACACCGTGCCGTCAGGGTTGAGCCCGTACAGCGCGACGGGCCCGGCGCTTCGCGCCAGCAGGTCCATGGTGAAGCCGCTCCTGAGGATGCCCGTGGCCGTGAACCTGCGCAACGCGTCCAGCCGGACGCCGTTGGGCACCACCGAACCGACTTGCCGCCCGTCGCGCGCCGCCAGCACCCGCACCGGCGGCAGGGCCCGCCGCGCGTCGAAGCTCCAGCCCGACAACGACACGACCGAGGTGGCCACGACATGCGTGCGCAGCGTCAGCCCCGGGCTCGACGACAGCGATGCGGATCGGGCGAGGAAGTTCGGCGCGAAGCCCCAGTCACAGGTGGGAAGGGACAGGTAGGGATCGCTCGTGGTGACGGGACCCTTCAGCGCGGGTAACGGAGGGGCTGTGGCCGCCAGGTCGGCGCGCACCATGACGAACTGGCCGTCGACGTCGGCCAGTGGGCGGTAATTGTCCAACAGATACTCACTCACGGCGTAGTGGCGAACCCACGCCTGGATGCCGTCCCACGCCGGCAGTCCCATGCCCAGGCCGTAGAACACGACGACGCGCGGTCGCGAACGCGTCAGATCGGAGACCAACTGGCGTTGGGCGAAGGACGTGTCGGCCATGCTCACGTGGAAGAAGCGCGTGCCCGGAACGCGGCCGAGCAGGAAGTAGAGCAGCCCGGGCTCGTCGCCGAAGTCGAACACGGCACCTCGATCCCCGGCGTACCGTCGCAGCACGGCGTCGAGGTCGTGGACCATCGTCACATCGACCACACCGGACTTCGCATACCCGAGCCGTGGCAGCACCGGGGTGGTCGCTGCTGTGGGGTGGTACTCCCCGGGCAGGTCCCGCACCGTGCCCAGGGGCGCCGGTGCCAGGGCGACCAGGGCCACGACGACCACCAGGGTGGCCGGTCGACGGACACCGGACAGCACCCCCCGCGACCGGCCGATCCCTCCGGCGTTGCCGGGACCGTCGGCGGAACGGCGGATGTGGCCGGACCCGTCACCGCGCATGGCGCGCCGGACGGTGTCGTCGAGTGCCTCGGACGCGAGGACGATCCACAGCAGCACCAGGGGCAGGGAGACGGTGAAGACCTCGGCCACGTGCGCCCCGTCGGCGCGGGCCAGGACCTTCTGGAAGTAGAGCGCCACGAAGGAGGCGGCGGCGACCATCACCCAGTCACGCGAGTCCCAGGGGCGGCGCACGTGGACGAGGTACGCCGCCCGCACGATGGTGAGCGTCAGCAGCACCACCGGTACGACGAGCTCGACGGTGTACCCGAGGTTCGTCCCGATCCAGGTCGCGGGCACCGTGCCCGACAGGGCATGGCCGGGCCCGAAGATCAGGTAGTAGTCCACGAATCCGCGCAGCGACCCCGTCGCCACCAGGAACACCACCCACGCCATCACCAGCAGGGCGCCGAACCCCGCGCACCACCGGGTGCGCATCATGGACCCGGCCCAGCCGTCGGCGGGGTCCCGGCCGAGCCACTCGAAGGCGACCAGCGTGGCGAGGACCCCGGCCGCCATGAGGCCCGACTCCGGGACCACGATCGCCTGGACCGCCAGCGCGGCCATCAGCCCGGCGCACCACCCGCGGCTGCGGCGCCGGACGGTCTGGTCGAACACGAGGAGCACGATGGGCAGAAATGCGAAGCGGAAGCACCCCGACGCGAACGACTGCACGTCGCGCCCCAGGATCATCCCCGCGCCGGCCAGCCGGCCCGACGTGAGCCACAGTGCGGTCACCACGACGAAGCCGGTGGCGAGGAGTCGGTTCCGGCGGGCGAAATACGCGGTGAACAGGTACAGCGACACCCAGAGCAGTGGTATGAGGAACATCGTCACGCCCGCGGTGGACCCCCATCGGCTGGGCCCGAAGACGGACATGCCCAGTTGGCCCCCCAGGATGTCGGCGAAGATCCCGTGGATGACGTAGAGGTCGCGCCACGGGAACAGGCCGTGCCCGAAGGTGAGCGCCGCGCCGGTGAACGACTGTGCGTCGTCGAAGGCGAAGAATGTGGTGTCGAGGGGTCCGGTGAGCGAAGCGATCAGGACGAAGAGCAGCGAGGGTGCCACCACGTATGTCAGCACCGAGCCCTCGACGCCGACGACCTCGTCGGTCGAGTCTGCCCTCCGGAGGCGTCGCCCGTACCACAGCGCCGCGACGGCCAGCACCGGGAGCACCAGCCACAGCGGCAGCCACGGATAGTCGTGGACACGGTGCCCGGACTCCACGAGCACCGACGTGCTGCGCGACACGACGTAGAGCGACGGCAGGACGATCAGGCCGGCGCCGCCGTTCACGGCGGCGAGGAGGCGGACGCGGTCACCGGGAGCGCCACCGCGGCCCAGGAGGCGTGCCACCGCGGGGACGGCGACGGCGTACACGGCCCCGGCGGCGATCCCCCATGCCGACAGGTGCCGGCCGTGGCCCGAGTCGCCGACGCCCACGCACAGGCCCACGGCGAGGGCGGGGACCGCCACCCGAGCCCCCCGGCGCAGCGCGGCCGTCACGGCGAGCGCACGCTCCGAGGCGGCTCCGTCGGACACCGGCGCCACGTCGTCGCCCGACACCCCGCCGGCAGGCGCCGCCGTTGCGGGGCCTGCTGTCGTCCCGGACACCGCTTCAGCTTCGGAACGGGGCGCGACCAGGGCCAGCGGCCGGATCCTCACACGGGCCGCCGCCGCCGCCCTCCGGGGCCGGCCGACAGGGAGGACGGCGTAGAGCACCACCGCCAGGAGCGGGAGGGCCAGGCCGAGCAGATAGAAGGCGTCGAAGTACCGGTTGAGCGCGAAGTCGGCGAAGATCGGATAGCCGACGATGTCCGT
>DATKSK010000058.1 GCA_035531755.1 Acidimicrobiales bacterium
GGGGACGAACTCGGGCATCACGAAGTCGCGCCGCAGCCAGTTGGCGCCATCGACCACCAGGGTGTGCCCGGTCACGAAGGCGGCGTAGGGCGAGCACAGCCACGTGGCCGCCCAGCCGAGCTCGTGCAGCCGTCCGAGACGCCCCGCCGGCGAGCGCCGGGCATCCACATCCGCGCCCGTGGTCCGCAGGGCCTGCAGATCGGCGCGCATGTCCTCGTGGGGGAACAGTCCCGGCGCCAGGGCATTGACACGGATGCCGTGCGGTGCCCACTCGACGGCGAGCGTCTTGGTGAGGTTGCCGACGCCGGCCTTGGCGGCGGCGGTGTGGACCATGCCGGGCCCGCCCGTGAACGACTGGGTAGCGAGGATGTTGCAGATCGCACCGGGCTCCCCCGCCGCGCGGGCGCGGCGGAACAGCTCCTGGGAGCAGAAGAAAGTGCCGTCGAGGACGATCTGCGACACGGCGCGCCAGCCGTTCGGACTGAGGTCCTCGGAGGGGACGGGAAAATTGGCGGCGGCGTTGTTGACGAGCACCCGCACCGGTCCGAGTGCGGCCTCGAGCGCGTCGAACGCAGCGGTGATGTCCTCGGCGCGACGGATGTCGGCAGCGGCGTGCGCGGCGCGCCCCCCCAGCGCCTCGACGGCCTCGACGCCGGCGAGGCGGTGCCCCTCGTCGCGCGACAGGATGCCCACGGCGGCGCCGAGGCGCGCGAACTCCACGGCGATGGCCTTGCCGAGACCGGTCCCTCCCCCGGTGACGACCACGGCCGTCCCCTCGAAGGTGTCGGCGGGCAGCATGGGCCGCTCAGCGGGCGGCGGTTCGGGGAGCGGCATGGCGGTACCGGCCTTCTTCTTGCGCTCGTTGCGAACTACGTGCGGTTTGCTACTTGCCTCGAACTACTTGCCTTCGAAAACGACCGGTTGCTTCTTGGCTTTCGCCGCGTAGCCGGCGGGCATGTCGTCGGACACGAACTCGATCGCCGCGCTCATGGCCTCGAAGCGCATGGCCTCGTTGAGGCCGCGGTAGGTAAAGCCGTCGATGGTGCGCTTGATGCTCTGCACCGCCAGCGGCGCGTTGGCGGCGATCTCCTCGGCGATGCCCATGGCGGTGGGGAGCAGGTCGTCGGTGCTCGTCACCTGCTGGACGACGCCGATGCGCTCCGCCGTGCGAGCGTCGAGCCGGCGACCGGTGAAAGCGAGCAGCTTCGCCCATCCCGCCCCGGCCTCATGGGCGAGACGCAGGTCCCCACCGCCGTCGATGCCCACGCCCACCTGCGCCTCGGGGAGGGCGAAGACGGCGTCCTCGGCGGCGATGCGGATGTCGGACATGAGGACGAGCTCAAACCCGAAGCCGAGGCAGTAGCCCTGGACGGCGGCGACCACGGGTTGGGGCAGCTCGGCGAAGACCTTGAAGCGCTCGTGGGCCCACCGGATCCCCTCGAAGTAATTGCGCGCTTTCTCGGCCGGTGAGCGCCCCGTGACGCGGTCCTCGGGCATGCCCAGGTCGATCCCTGCGCAGAAGGCCCGGCCCTCACCACGGAGAACGACGACGCGCACCCGCTCGTCGAAGCGGATCTGGTCGGCGCGGGCTCCCAGCTGCCGGGTGGACTCCCAGCTCCAGGCGTTGAGCTTGTCAGGGCGGTTGAGGGTGAGCACGGCGACGTGCCCCTTCACCTCGAGGTCGAGATGCCACTCGTCCTCGGCGACGACGGGCGAGGTCCTGAACATGGGTGCTCCGATCGACCGGGTGGGCTCGTGTTCACCGGCAATGCCGGCAGGTGCGCTGGCGACCGGGCTCGGTCGGGCTCGACCCGGCTCGGTCGGGCTCGGTCGGGCTCGGTCGGGCCTGACGCCGCGTCAGTATTCCATGGGCCATCTCAGCCCGCCCCGGAGTTGAGTCCCCTCGCCGCAGGCCGCTCGACTTCCCTCGTCTCGCCGCGATTAGGTCTCTGCGTTCCCTGCGATCCTGCGTTCCCTGCGATCCTGCGTTCCCTGCGATCCTGCGTTCCCTGCGATCCTGCGTTCCCTGCGATCCTGCGTTCCCTCAGTCTCTCGGCGATTCGATACGCCTCTCTCTGGCTCCCTCGGTCTCGCGGCGATTTGCATCGCTGCGCTTCGCTGTCGCTTCGATCCCAATCCCCTGGCCGTGGCCGGGAGCACTTAGATAGGATTTACTATCTAAGTGCCGGTCACGGGATCGGCACTTCGAGGTCGGAGAAGGAGAGCGGGTGTCACGGACCCAAGAGGAGCGCAAGGCCGACACCCGGGCTCGCCTGCTCGACGCAGCCGCTTCCCTGTTCGCCGAACGCGGCTTCGACGCCGTGTCGGTGGATGCCGTGGCGGAGGCCGCGGGCAGGACGTCGGGCGCGGTGTACGCCCACTTCGGCTCGAAGCAGGGTCTGCTCCTGGCCCTCCTCGACGAGTGGGCCCACTCCCTCGTGACGGTCATCGCCGCCGAATTCGCACTGGCCGCCACCGTGGAGGACCGCCTCCGGGCCGTTGCCGCCAACGTGATCACGAACCCGACCGAACAGACCCGACGGCTCCGGCTGCTCGAGCACGAACTCTGGCTGCGCGCCGCCCGGGACCCCGAGGTCGCCGAAGCGATGCAGGCCCGGTCTCGCGAGGCGCACGAATGGTTGGCGCGGGGATTCGCCGCCTGGATCGACGACGGGCTCATCGAACCGGTGGCCCCGCCCGACACGTTGGCGACGGTCTTCAGGGCGTTGGTGATCGGCATGGAGGTCCAGCAGACCATCGATCCCGACGCCGCGAACCCCGACGATGTCGCCACCACGCTCGGCACCGTGCTCGGCCTCGGCCCGCTCGCGACGGGTACGCCGACACACCGTCGCACCACGCGCCGGGAACCCGTCCGAACAGGCACGGGAAAGCGGGGCCAGGCCTGAGCCCCCGAGAACGACCCGCGAACCTCCCCGACGCCCGGTCCCGACGCCCAGTCCTGACCACACCCAGTCCTGACCACACCCAGTAACCACACCCAGCAACCACACCCGAAAGAACAAGGAGACACCGTGCACACCGAGATCTGCGACCGGCTCGGCATCGAGTTCCCGATCTTCGCCTTCACCCACTGCCGTGACGTCGTGGCGGCCGTGTCCAATGCCGGCGGCTTCGGCGTGCTCGGTGCCATCGGGTTCTCGCCCGAGGAGCTCGAGATCGAGCTCCAGTGGCTCGACGAGCACGTCGGCGACAACCCCTACGGCGTCGACATCGTCATCCCCGGAAAGTACGAGGGCATGGGCGAGATGGACCCCGTGAAGCTCGAGGCCCAGCTGCAGTCGATGGTGCCCGCGGACCACCGGCGCTTCGCCCGCCGCCTGCTGGCCGAGCACAACGTGCCCGAGCCCCCCGAGGACCAGCGCCGGAGCGGGATGATGGGCTGGACCGAGGCGACCGGCAAGCCCCTGCTGGCCGCGGCGCTGCGCCACGACAAGGTGAAGCTGATCGCCAACGCGCTCGGCACGCCCCCGGCCGACGTCATCGAACAGGTGAAGGCGTCGGGCCGGCTCATCGGCGCGCTGGCGGGCTCGGTGAAGCACGCCATTGGGCACAAGGCCGCCGGCCTCGACTTCATCGTGTGCCAGGGCACCGAGGGCGGTGGCCACACCGGCGACGTCGGGTCGCTCGTCTTGTGGCCCGAGGTCATCGACGCCGTGGCGCCCCTCCCGGTGCTCGCAGCCGGCGGTGTCGGCAGCGGTCGCCAGATCGCCGCCGCGCTGGCGATGGGGGCCCAGGGCGTGTGGTCCGGCACGTTGTGGCTGACGGTCGAGGAGGCCGACACGCCGCCGGGACAGATGAAGAGCTACCTCCAGGCGACCAGCCGCGACACCGTGCGGTCGAAGTCGTTCACCGGCAAGCCCTGCCGCATGCTCAAGAACGACTGGACCGACGCATGGGACCAGCCGGACACGCCCGACCCGCTGCCGATGCCGTTGCAGATGCTCGTCGCCATCGAGGCCGTGGGCGCCACCCGACGCCACCCCGAAGAGTCCAAGGACGTGGCGTTCAACCCATGCGGGCAGGTGATCGGCCGCGCCACCAAGGTGCGCAAGGTGCGCGACGTGATCTACGACCTCGTGGAGGAGTACGCCGAGGCCGTCGATCGACTCTCGCAGACCGCCAAGGTCGAGGTCTGAGCCCGGGTCGTCGTGCTATCCCGGCGGCCGCCGTCGCTGCGGCGGCCCGTCGGGAACGCTGAAGAACATCATCTGGGTGCCGTAGGCGACGAGCCCGCGCGCGGTTCCCACAGCTCGATCTCCACCGACGCGTAGCCGTCGCCGGCATGGCGCGCCCGGTTGTGCGCCAGCAACGACTCCGACCGCGCGGGCCGAGGACGTGCACCGTGATGTCGGCGCTGGGCCGAACCACCCGGGCTGGCCCCCTCCCCTGCGCTCCCCCACCGCGCCCGGCATGGTGTCGCACAACACGACGAAGGCGAGAGGGTTCCACGTGCCGCCGTCGACGAGAGGCGACTCGTCGATGCGGTGCCAATTCACGCGGTCGGATTCACCCGGTCGGATTCACCCGGTCGGATCCCGTGGGTCCCACTCGTCCCAGGGCGCGTGCCCGGTGCCGACACGGGACTCCAAGCGTTCCCACAACGATGCGGGAGCAACGCCCACCACGCCGTCCGGCAACGGGTCGCGAAACGACGGGCACCGATGCGGCGACGGCGCCTCGGGCGGTGCGAGGTCGGTGACCTCGAATCCCACCCAGGGCCGCCGAACAGCGCACTCGGCTGGCTCGGCCCCGTGCTCAACCTGCCCCGCAGTGCGTCGGCCCGCGCCGAGGGGCCGTGCCGCCTGAGGGGGTGCACGGTCCGGGCCTTCCGCCGGCAATTTCCGGCTGCGGGCGCGGGCCTGGCCGGCGCCGGCGCCGGCGGGGAGGCCGACTGAGCCCGGGCCGGCACTTGGTGACCCAGGAGACCTCGACCCGCGATCGCCCGGTGACCCGCCCTGGCCGCCATGCACGGCGGTGGGCGCGCCAGGGCGGAGACGCCCACCGTCCCGGGGGGCTCTTCGGTGGCGGGCCCGTCCGGTGGGCACCCGCGCCGGCGCTCACCCTCCGCTCGCCGCTCTCTCCTCGGGACCCGGTGACTCCCCGCCGCCGTCCTGGAGCCGCCGGGCCGTCGGTTCCGGCAGCCTGGCGATCGACGGGGCCCAGGCGACGGACCTGGCGCGTCCCGTCTGTTTGGCGACATAGAGGGCCTCGTCGGCACGCCGCAGGAGGAGTGATGGGTTGTCCTCCTCCGTGGACCAGGTGGCGGCACCGAAGCTCACGGTGATCGGTTCGTGGCCCTCGACCGGATGCACCATGCTGCCGATGCGCGCCAGGGCCGGGCCGACGTCGTCGTCACCGGTCTCGGGGAGCAGCAGGGCGAACTCGTCCCCGCCGAGGCGTCCCACGAGGTCCGTCTCGCGCGCCGCGGCCCGGAGGGAGTCGGCCAGGTCGCGCAGGGCGTCGTCGCCGCAATGGTGGCCGTTGGTGTCGTTGAGCGCCTTCAGGTCGTCGACGTCCGCCATGACGAGGCTGAGGGACCGCCCGTACCGCTTGGCGCGCTCCACCTCCTCGGCCAGGCGTTGCTGGAACGCCCGGTGGGTGAGGCAGCCGGTCAACCCGTCGTGGTCGGCGAGCTGGCGCAGCTGTTGGTAGAGGTTCCGACGGTTGACGGAGCCCGAGAGGCTCAGGGCGCCGACGATGACCATGGCCGTCACCATGACCACCGTCCGGGACTGGTCGAGGTGGGCCGTCGTCAGCCCGACCACCGCCGCGGTCACCGATGCGGCCGCGCCGGCTGCGGCCGTACCGATCGGCGAGTAGGCGAGCCCGGCGAACAGGACGGGCAGGACCAGCAAATCGAACAGGGGGCTGCGGGTGCCGCCGTCGAGCCAGGCGACGACACCGATGACCGAGATGCACCCGCCCGTCCACACGGCGAAGAAGACGGATTGCCATCTGGTGTGGACGGACTGGAGTCCCGCCCACCACAGCAACGTGAGTGTGGCGACCATCGTCGCCGCCACAGTCGTCACCAACACGACACGATGGGGCCCGCCGGGCGTGGCGACGAAGTAGCCGAGGACGACGGCGGCGCCCGCAGCCCACAGCAGGACGCCGACGTGGATGTGGATGCGCCAGAACGCCGCGTCAGGCGCGTCGTCGCCGCGCCACGACTCACGCCCTCTCGAGCTCAATAGCGGTCCTTTCCCTGGGCCCAGCATGTGCCGTCGACCCCGCCGAGAGCAGGGTCGAAAGTCCCGGTGCCGGCGCTACCTGGCCCATGTGGGCGCGACCTTCACCGGGGGGGCCTCGGGTCGGGGGGGCCTCGGGTCGGGGGGGCCTCGGGTCGGGGGGGCCTCGGGGGGGGCCTCGGGTCGGGGGGGGCCTCGGGTCGGGGGGGCCTCGGGTCGGGGGGGCCTCGGGTCGGGGGGGGCCTCGGGTCGGGGGGCGAGTGTTCAGGCGTTGGTCGCCGTCGCCATCAGCGTCCGGACCAGCTCCACCGCCTCGCGTGGGGCCTTGTCCGGCGACCCGGCGTCGTACGGGGGCTGCGGGTCGTACTCGATCCCCAGCTGGATGGCCTGGGCCACGAATTCCCCGCCGATCCTGGCTGCCAGAACGAGCGCCATGTCGATCCCGGCGGAGACGCCCGCGGCGGTGATGATCTTGCCCCGCTCCACCACACGACTCGCCACCGGTCGCGCACCGAAGCCGGCGAGGCTCTCCAGCTCCGTCCAGTGCGTGGTGGCGTCGAGCCCTTCCAGGATCCCGGCGGCCCCCAGCACCAACGAGCCGGTGCACACCGAGGTGGTCCACATCGTCGTGGCGTGCGTCGCCCGGACCCAGTCGACGACCCGGTCGTCGTCCACCAGTCGCCTCGTGCCGATCCCCCCCGGCACGACGAGGACGTCGGCCGCGGGCGCGTCGTCGATACTGCCGTCGACGACCAGCCCGAGCACACCGTTGTCGGTGCGCACGGTCCCGGGCCCGGGGCCGACGAACGTGAAGGTTGCACCCGGGAGCCGGGAGAGGACCTCGTAGGGACCGACGGCGTCGAGGGCAGTGACCCCGTCGAAGACCAGGCACACGATCTGCATGGGAACGATCCTTTTCCTAGGCCGTGGCAAAGCCACGGCTGAACTTCCGGCGGTACTCGGCCGGTGGCACGTGAACGACCCTCTGAAAGACTCGGTACATCGTCTCGACGGTCCCGAACCCGCACGCCCTGGCGATACCGGGGATCGATCGGTCGCTGTCCTCGAGCCATCGGCGGGCCGCCTCGACGCGGAGGCGCTCCACGTAGTTGGCCGGCGTATCCCCCACCTCGGCCCGGAACGCCCGCGAGAAGGTGCGCACGCTCATCCCGACCCGCTCGGCCATGGCCGCCACCGACAGGTCGGCGGCCAGATGGTCGGCCAACCACCCTTGCAACGCCGCCAGTGCCGGACGCGCCGCCAGCTGGTCGCGTAGATGGCCTGAGAATTGCGACTGCCCACCCGGGCGCTTCAGGAACATGACGAGCCGGCGCGCGACCTCGAGCGAGACCGTCTGGCCATGGTCGGTCCCGACGAGCGCCAGCGCCAGGTCCATCCCCGACGTGACCCCGGCCGACGTGGCCACGTCCCCGTGGTCGACGTAGATGGGATCGGGGTCGACGTCGAGGGCGGGGTACTCGTCGGCCAACCGCTCGCACCATGCCCAGTGCGTGGTCACCTGCCGACCGTCCAAGAGGCCCGCCTCGGCGAGGAGGAACGCGCCGGTGCACACCGACACCACACGCCGGGACCGCGTGGCCGTGCGGCCGA
Source organism: Acidimicrobiales bacterium (assembly GCA_035531755.1). Lineage (NCBI taxonomy): Bacteria > Bacillati > Actinomycetota > Acidimicrobiia > Acidimicrobiales > Acidimicrobiales bacterium. Next base: position 7,827 of record DATKSK010000058.1, read on the forward strand.
TCCAGTCGACGAGGGGGCGATCCGCCAGGACCTCGGCCGTCCCGAGCCCCCCGGCCACCAAGAGGGTGTCGACCGGGCCCCGGACCGACCCCAGCTCGCGCGTCTGCATGACGATGCCCGAGGAGGAGGGCACCAGGCCGCCCCCGCTCGCCACCAGCTCCACCCGGTACCCCGACCCCGACGGCAGCAGCCGGGTGGCAGCCGAGAAGACCTCGAGGGGGCCCGTGGCGTCCAGTGCCTGGAAGCCCGGGAACACCACAGCCACGACCCGGCGGAAGCTCACCCCGTCATTGTGAAGAGTGCATCCATTGGCTGCAATGCCACATATTTGACGATCTCAGCCATCCCGGGCCATCCCGGGCCATCCCGGGCCATCACGGGCCGGCCCGGTGCGGTGCCCGGCGCTCCGGAGCCGTACCGGTGGGGCGTGGAGGTGGTGGGCGCCACGGGCCGCGCACCGGTGGTCGCTGGTTGGCGGAGGCAGGGGCAGGCGCTCGTAGGATTGCGGTCGTGCAGCACGCCGTCCTCACGCGCTACCGGGTCATGGCCTACGCCACCGCCGTCCTGCTGATCGTCCTGGTGTTCGTGGCCATCCCGATCCAGGCCGCGGGCCACCCCGCCATGGCCAAGATCGTGGGCACCATGCATGGGTTCCTGTACTGCATCTACCTCTTCACGGCGTTCGAGCTCACCCGCCGCCTGCACGTCCCGATCGGCCGGACGCTTCTCGTGCTCCTTGCCGGGACGGTCCCGTTCGGCGCGATCGTGGCAGAGCGACGATTGACGACGCTCTACTCGCAGCAGGAGCGCCGCGCCACTCGGTCTGCTGCTGACACATCGGACGCCGGAGCGGCGGACGCGATCGCACCCCCTGCGGGTGCACCGGATGCGGGTGCACCGGCCAAGAGCGCGCCGGGCGCGACCCCGCCTGCTGCGGGAACTGCGTCCCAGGAGAGCTAGCGGGCCGTGTCAACGCGCCGAGCGTCCGCGCCGCCCCGAGGTTCGGAGCGCCGGTGGTTCACAGGGCGGGCGGTCGTCGCCCACATCGCCCTCCTGGTCTGGGTCCCCGGATGCATCGTGGCCTGCTGGTGGCAGGTGGGGGTCGCCCGCTCGGGTGACTCCCTCGGGTGGGTCTATGCGGTCATGTGGCCGTGCTTCGCGGTGTTCGCGAGCGTCTTCTGGTGGCATTTCGTCCATGACGACCCAGCCACGCTCGGCCGACGCGGCACGCACCGGCTCCAGCAGGCTGCGGAGGACACGGTCGACCCTCACGAACAAGAGCTCCGGGAACTGGCTCTCGCCGCAGCCGAGGCCGAAGACCCCGAGCTCGCCGCCTACAACGCCTACTTGGCCTCACTTGCCCGCCCCACGCCTCCCGGCAGGCGCAATTCCTCCTGACGCCCATCGACCGACCGATTGCGGGCGGACCGGGGCCTCAGGGCGACGGAGTGAGGCGCACCAACGCGATGGGGCGGGATGTGCGCGCTTGGTAGCCGTCGTAGCGGGCGTGGTTGTTGGCATTCACGATGCGCCAAAGCCGTTCGTACTCGGCATCACCGCGCTCGACCACTACAGCAGTGGCGCGGAGGGTGCGCCTCGCCACCTGGAGGCCGACGTCGCGATTGCCTCGCACGTTGGCGAGCCATCCGGGCGCCGTGTCGCTGCCACCGTTGGACGCCACGACGACGTAGTCACCGCTGTCGACGGCATAGACGAGGGCGGAGGTGCGAGGTAACCCGGTTTTGCGCCCGGTCGTCCGGAGCAACAGGGTGGGCACCCCGATCAGCCGGTGTCCGATGCGACCTCCGGTCGCCTCGTAGAGGCGTTGATGGACTACCAGGAACGCAGCCTGGGCCGCGTCGAGGGCGCTCATGCAGTGAGCGTACCGGTCAGCCCTGGGCCTGGGTCAGCCCTGGGCCTGGGTCAGCCCTGGGCCTGGGTCAGCCCTGGGCCTGGGTCAGCCCTGGGCCTGGGTCAGCCCTGGGCCTGGGTCAGCCCTGGGCCTGGGTCA
>DATKSK010000059.1 GCA_035531755.1 Acidimicrobiales bacterium
AATTGCCTCGTCACGCCGCACAGCGCGGGAAACTCCAGCGCCGTCATGCGGTTGTTGGCGCGGCGCGTGGAGGACAACGTCCGCCGCTTCGGTGCGGGCGAGGAACTGATCGGCGTCGTGGACCCCGTCGCCGGCTACTGAGCGGGCGCGACCCTCGTGGCGCGCGGCGCCGTCCACGGGGCCGGCCACGCCCCGCCCCGGTCCACGGCGGCGCCGTCGGGCAGGGGATCGGTCCACGCCCGGCCACCGACGGCGGTGCGCTCGTGGGCGCGCTCCCCGGGGTGGGCGGCGTCGGGGATGTCAGCCGCCCGCGGGGACGACCGGTGGCTTGCCGCCGGGGGTGAGCACCTCGATGCCGGCGGGCGACGCCGCGTATGTCGACCCGGTGCCGAGCACCAGGGCGTCGCCCACGGTGGCGATGCCCGACCAATTCGACGCGGGCACGGGGACCGACTTCAGGAGCCGGCCGCTGGCGGCGTCGCGCACCTGCACCACGGCGCCGTTGAGCGCCAACCCGTTGAACGTCATGCCGCCCGCCACGGTGGTGGGCGCGAACGTGGCGGCGTGGACCCCCTGCCAGACCACCGCGCCGGTGGCGGCGTCGAAGGCGTGCACCGACGGCTCCTGCATCGGCGTGTCGCGCGGGTTGCCGGGGGCGCAGAACACCTCGCCGTTGCCCTCGAACCGACCGAAGTCGCCGAGGGCGGTGGAGCCGTAGACGCGCGTGCCGTCGTAGGCCGTGGTGGCGATGAACCCGCCCGAGAACCCGCCGAACACCACGTTGGTCGCCCACCGCTGGTGGCCCGTGGCCGGGTCGAGGGAGTAGTAGGTGCCGTCCTTGCCGCCCACACCGAGGAACACGGTGGTGCCCCGGGCGTCCACGCCGGCGTTGGGGGTGGCGCCGAAGTCGAGGTCGCATTCCTGGTCCGTGCGGACCGGGCGGAACGACCAGGCGGGCAGGCCGGTGTCGATGTGCAGCGCGAAGACCGACTCGCTGTAGGGCGGGGGGTTGGAGAAGTGGCAGTCGGCGATGTCGAAGACGACGAGGCCCTGGTCGGGCAGCACCGTCCCCGACGACCACACCCCGCCGCAGCCGTCGTTCTGGAGCCGTCCCTGGGCATCGGCATCGGTCTGGTACTCCCACGCCGGCGCCCCGGTGTCGAGGTCGGCCGCCACGACGTAGCCGCGCGAGCCGCGGCTGCCGTCGGCATCCACCCCGAAGAGGATCCTGCTCCCCACGACCACGGGGGACGAGAAGATGCGCGTGCCGTCGGTGGAGGGGCTCGGCGGCTCCTCGGGGCGCCCCGTGTAGTCGTGGCGCCAGAAGAGCGCGCCGGTGTGGGCGTTCAGCGCGTAGAGCGTGTAGCCGCCGCCGAAGATGACGAGGTCGGGGCGCGCGCCGGCACCCTTTTCGTACCAGGCCGAAGAGGTGACGAGGCCACCGTCCGACGTGATGTCGCGCGGCTTCTCGCCGGGGTAGGGGTGCACGGCGTCCTGGCGGCTCAGTGTGAACTTCCACGCCAGCTTGCCGGTGGCGAGGTCCACTGCGTAGAACTTCCCGTCCCACGACCCCACGTACACCATGCCGTCGACGACGGTGGGCGTGGCCGTCACGGCGTCGCCGGTCGGGAAGAACCAGGACTGGCGCAGCGTGCGCACGCCGGCGTCGGTCAGGGTGGTGCGGCCGTGGAAGGTGTGCTGGGCGTCGTGCCCGTAGGTGGGCCAGTCCCAGGCGCCCGGGGCGACGTGCGTGTCGGCCGGGGGGGCCGACACCACGGCGGCCGCGTCGCCGGCCGCCGAGCACCCCGCCAGGACGACCGCCGCCAACGCCCCGGCGACGAGCGTCCCGAGCCCGTGCGCGCCCGCACCGTGCGCGCCGGCGCCGGGAGCGGCGCGCCTCAAGTCCCGAAGCCGGCCTTGGCCGGGGCCGTGGACGCCGGGCCCCGGGCGGGCGCGTCGTTCTCCGACGGGCCCGACGCCGGCGGCACGATGGCGCCCTGCGGGTACGGGCACACGGTATGGGCGGGGACGCACACCGTGACGCTGGTGGGGAAGTCGAACCCGCCCGCCACCACGTGCGGCGTCGACGGCTGCCCGTGGGTGAAGCTCACCGACATGACGCGGCCGCCGTAGTCGCCCGGCCCACAGCCGATGAGCGTGTTGCCGCCCCGGCACACGATATGGATGTCGACGAAGTACAGCGTCCCGTCGGGGGCGAACGCCATCCCGAACGGGTTGTAGCTGTTGGGGTCCTTGCCGAGGTCCACGAGCGGCGTCCCCGGCAACGGCGTGCGGCCCGGCACGGGGTGGCCCTTGTCGTCGAACCAGGCGATCGAGGGGTTCCCGAAGAAGCTGCTGATGGCGTAGCAGTCGCACGTCGGGTCGTGGGCGACGCCGTCGGCGAACGGCAGGTCGGACCCGCTCCCCTTGAAGAACACCGACATCTTGAGCGAGCCCCGCGGGTACAGCCCGTTCGGGCAGTCCGCCGCGCTGCGCGGGTAGCTGGTGTGGTCGACGCGCATGACCTCGTCGGTGCCGGCCTCGGGCAGTAGCAGGTCGCCGTTGTCCGTGGTGGTGAGCATGCCCGGCTGGCTGAGGCCCAGGATGCCGTCGACGTGGTGCGGGCCCACGCCCTGGGAGATGGGCCCGTACACGATGCAGTACGTCGTGTAGCTGGGCGCGAACCACTCCACCAGCCGGCCGTCGTCGGGGACGGGGAACGATCCTTGGGCCGTGCCGATGTCGGTGGCGAAGAGGTTCAGGTCGTGGTCGAAGGCGCACCCCGTGTACGTGCTGTTGCCGTTGAAGTCGCCCTGGGCCGTGGCCGGCGAGTCCTCGCCGACGGACTGGCCTGGCAGCGTGAAGGGCCCGGGCACGTAGAGCATCTGGCCGCTGAAGGCGCCGTTGGCGAGGTCGAGCTCCTCCCCGATGGCGGGCTGCTTGTACGGCTTCAGACCTCCGGGGTTGCGCTGGCTCGGCACCGTGGGGTCGACGCCTCCCACGTAGCGGCCGCTGCCGTCGGGGACGATGCACATCTGGCCGTTCAGGTCCCACGCCGGCATGAGCTGGCCCAGCGTGCCCGACGGCATCGACGCCATGTCGACCTCCTCGTTCTGGTCCCAGTAGACGAGGTAGCCGGGTGTGCCCGTCACCCCGCCCACGGGTGCGGGATGGCTCCGAGCGCTCCGCGTCGTGGGCGTGGTGGTCGTCGTCCTCCCCGACGCCGTCGACGCCGAATTGGACGAACACGCTGCCAGCAGCGTGGCGCACCCCACCGCCACGCCTGCCAGCGCACGGAACTTGCCGCCCCGACCCATGTCACCCCCGAGTGCCGTCCTCCGCCCCCGCGACGAAGCTGACGCGGGCGTCATGCTAGGCGGGGGCCCGACGACGTGCTCGACCCCCGGGGGCGGTAACGTCGCCGTCGATGAAGACCGGTGACCGTGTGGCGGACTTCGAGCTCCCGGACGACACGGGCGCCACCCTCCGGCTGAGCGAGCTCCTGGCCACGGGGCCGGTGGTGCTCTTCTTCTACCCGGCGGCCATGACCACGGGCTGCACCCGCGAGAGCTGCCACTTCCGCGACCTGAAGGCCGAGTTCGAGGCGGTCGGAGCCCGGCGGGTCGGCATCAGCGCCGACACCGTGGAGAAGCAGCGGCAGTTCTCGGAGAAGCACGCCTTCGACTTCCCCCTGCTGTCGGACCCCGACCGGACCGTGGCCACGCAATTCGGGGTGAAGCGGGGGTTCAGCATCCTCCCCAACAAGCGCTCCACCTTCGTCATCGACACCGACAGCCGGGTCCTGGCCGTCGTCAACAGCGAGGTCAACATGAACGGCCACGCCGACAAGGCGCTCGAGGTGCTGCGCTCCCGCTAGAGCCGGTACGCCCCGTCAGCCGATGTGGTCGGCGGGGATGGTGCCGAGCGCGCCGCGCCGGTAGTCCTCCAGGGCCTGGGCGATCTCCGCCCGCGTGTTCATGACGAAGGGGCCGTAGGCCACGACCGGCTCGCGGATGGGCCGTCCTCCGAGGACGAGCACGTCCAGGGTCGGCGAGCGCGACTCCTGCTGCTCGCGGGCGTCGACCACGACGGCGTCACCGTCGCCGAACACGGCCAGCTGCCCCATGCGCACCGGCCGGCCGTCGGTGCCCACGGTCCCCTCGCCGGCGAGGACGTAGGCGAGGGCGTTGTAGTCGCGCGGCCACGGGAGCTCCACACGCGCTCCCGGGCTCACGGTCACGTGCGCCATGGCCATGGGCGTGTGGGTCACGCCCGGACCGGCGTGCCCGGACAGTTCGCCGGCGATCACGCGCACCAGCGCGCCGCCGTCGGGCGACGACACCAGCGCCACCTGCCCGGCTCTGATGTCCTGGTACCGGGGGTCGGCCCCCTTGTCCTGCGACGGCAGGTTGACCCACAGCTGGATGCCGTGGAACAGCCCGCCGCTGGTGACGAGCGCCTCGGGCGGCCGCTCGATGTGCAGGATCCCGGCGCCCGCCGTCATCCACTGGGTGTCGCCGTTGGTGATGAGGCCCCCGCCGCCGGTGGAGTCCTGGTGCTGGAAGGTGCCGTCGATCATGTAGGTCACGGTCTCGAAGCCGCGGTGGGGGTGCCAGGCGGTGCCCCGGGGCTCGCCCGGGCCGTAGTCGACCTCACCCATCTGGTCCATGTGCACGAACGGGTCGAGCGCCGACAGGTCCACGCCCGCGAAGGCACGCCGGACGGGGAACCCCTCGCCCTCGTAGCCCGACGGCGCGTCGGTGACCGACACCACCGTCCGGGCCCTGGACGAGGCGGGGTCGGGCGCCTCCAGACGCGGCAGGGAAAGGATGTCGTCCACGGTCACTGCCGGCATGGTGGGCCTCCTGGTCGTCGCTCTCCGGGCCGCCGTGCGACCCGCGCACTGCCTCCAACATTACTTGCGTGCACAACATTCCCCGGGGGTCGGGGGCCGGTCGCCCGCGGCGTCCACCGCAGCGCCGTGGCGGCGACGGTGCTCACCGGCGGGCCGCGCCGAGCGGCGGCGCCTCGCCGGGGCCGAAGCGCGTCCGCCCGTCGGGCCCGTGGAGCCACACCGCCCCGCGCCCCTGGACCTGCCAGGGACCGTCGGCGCGCACCAGGGCGGTCTCCTCCTCGATGCCGACCAGAGTGGTGCCCGGGGGCTGCCACGCCGCGAACCATTCGAGGGCGCCGGGCCGCCACCGCTCCAACCGGTCGTAGTGGGGGATGACGGCCAGGTCCCCGACCAGGCCGAGCCCGTTGGCGGCGCGGGACGCGCCCGGGGTGCGGCGAGGGGCACCTCCGGTGGGGACGAGCTCCTCGGGGGCACCCGCCGTGAGCGCCATCGCCCCGGCCGAGCACCCACCGAGGGCCGCCCCGCCCCGCCAGGCCGCCCGGATGGCGTCCCACAGCGGCGTCCCCCGCAGGGTCTCGGCCAGGTGGTGGGGGTTGCCGCCGGACAGGTAGACGAGCCCGGCGCCGTCGACCAGGGCGGCGACGGCGGGGTCCTCGGCATCGCCGCGGGTGCGCACGTCCACCGGCACGGCCTCGACCCCCATGGCCTCGTAGTGCCGGCGCCCGAGCTCGAGCCAGTAGGACACGCGGGCGTCGCCTTCGAGTGCCGCCGCGGTGGGGAGGAACACCGCCCGGCGCGGGCGGCCGGCGAGGAGCCCGGCGTCGACCGACTCCATGGCCGGGAGGAACTCGCCACTGCCCACCAGGGCCACGGGTCCCGGCTCGCCGGCCATCGGTCTCCTCGTCGCGGGGCCCGGGGGCCTGCGCCCCGGCTCCGGCGTCACCGTACCCGGTAGGTCAGGCCGGAACTTCCGCGGGGGCGCCGACCGGGACCGCGGCCGGCGCCGGCTCCAGCGGGCCCAGGCCACCGGTGAAGTGCACGGCGAAGCCCGCCTGGCGCATCACCCGGACGAACCACAGCGTGGAGAGCACGATCCCGCCCACGGTCAGCACGGCGGAGACGAGCGACCGCTCCAGCACGAAGCTGCGCACCGACGACTCGAGCAGCAGCCACATGACGAACCCGGCCTGGGTGGCGAGCACCACGCACCACAGAAAGGACAGCCGCAGGAAGAACCGGCGGACGAAGGGCCGGGTGAACATCTCGGGGTCGAGCGGGCAGAAGTCGCGGGCCAGGCGCTCGATGATGGGGCGCCGGGCGACGGCGGTGACGAGGAAGAGCAGCGCCACCAGGAAGGTGCTGGCGGTGGGCTGCACGAAGTAGAGGAAGGCGCTGCCCGTGACGTAGGCGACCACCGTCCGGGCGGCCACCAGCACCACGCTCAGGACGAGAACGGTGGGCACCGTCTGCCGGCGCACCACCCGCCGGGCCACCGCCAGGACCGACCAGGCGAGGGCGGCGATCAGCGCGCCCCGGAAGCCGTCCAGGAGCAGGACCACGTAGAAGAGCGCGCCCGGGATGATCGTGCTCTCCAGGAGGGGCGGGAGCGCGTGCCGCACCACGGCGCGCAGGGACGGCAACCGAAGGATCCCGTCCCCCCCGTCGTCCCCCCCGGCTGCGACGCCGCCCTGAGCCGCGCACGGATCGGTCCCCGATTCCGCCGTGATCGGGCCACGGTAGCACGGGGCCCTTTGCGCGCCTAGGGAGAACAGCAGGCGGACCTTCTCGTGAAGCGTGCCAACAATCACCACTCTGCTATCGGCTGCCTCTTTGTTACCACTTAGTAAAGACGGCGCGGACCGCCGACGATGCCGCCTCCGCATTCGAAAGGCAAACCCCTCGTGAGGGGGGGACGCAACGCCACGGGACTCGCAGAGTCAGCCGGGCTGCCGAACGGGCAACCGATCGTAAGCCCCTCCAGGGGCCCCGGTGGCACGCGCCTGTCCGCAGACCCGGTCTCACGGCAGAGGGGGAGACATGGGTCACAGAGGACTTCAGCAATCGCAGGCCACGACCAGGCGTCGCAGGGCGGTGCCGGGATCGTTGATCGGTGGTGTGCTCGCCCTCGCCATGGTGGGCGCCGGCGCCGTCCTGGCGGCCCCCCCGGCCTCGGCCAGCTCGGCAGCCCAGCTCGGGCTGTTCGTCAACAGCCAGACCCAGAGCGCCACGCAGGCCGATGCCAATTCGGTCGGCGTCGGCAGCAACCTCCAGGTCGTCACGACCTTCGAGAACGGCACCGGTGGCTATCCCAGCCAGGCCGACGGCCCGCTCCGCCTCAGCGTCGCCGTCGGGAACATGACGCCCTCCCAGTCGACCGCCATGGCCCAGACCCTGGTGGCCCGCGGCCACGCCGACGCCTACATCCGCGTCATGTGGGAGCAGAACCAGAACGTGAAGGGCTGGTTCACCGCGTGGAACGAGACCAGCTACTCGGCGTCGGCCTGGATCGCCGAGTACCGGTCCATCGTCACCGCCATGCGCGCCGTGACGGGGCAGCACTTCGTCTTCGTGTGGAACCCCGACTCGGGCAACTGGTCCAGCAACCAGAACGCCGGCCGCACCAATACCGACACCTGGCCCGGCGGTTCCTACGTGGACGTCGTCGGCATCGACGCCTACGACAACAGCGCCGTCCAGAGCAACGTCGGCAAGTGGATCACGTTCGCCAAGGCGCAGGCCAAGGCCATCGCCTTCCCCGAGTGGGGCCTGCACGGCAGCGACGACCCGGCATTCATCAACTGGATGGCCACCACCGTCGCCGCCAACGACACCGCCTACCAGGCGTACTTCGACTACTGCGGGTCGATCTGCTCGCAGCTCAGCCAATACCCGAACAGCAAGGCCGCCTTCGCCAAGGACTTCGGCGGCACACTGCCGACCACCACCACCACCACGCCGACGCCGACCACCACGACGACGCCGACCACCACGACGACGCCGACCACCACCACCACGCCGACCACCGCGACCACGCCGACCACCACGACCCCGCCCGTCGTCACGACGGCGCCGGCGGTGCCGACCGGTCTCGCCGCCAACGTGAGCGGGACGACCGTCGCGCTGTCATGGACCAACCAGGCCGGGACGCTCGGTGACGACGTGTTCCGCGACGGGGCCGAGATCGCGTGGCCGGGATGGCCCAGCGCGGCGGTGTCCACCTACACGGACGCCAAGCTGGCGGTCGGTGCGCACAGCTACACGGTGGCGGCCTACAACTCCACCGGGCTCGGCGCCAAGAGCGCCGCGGTCGCGGCCACGGTCGCCCCCGTGGTCGTCGTGCCCACCGGGCCGCCGGCGGCGCCGACAGGTCTCAGGGCCGCGGTGAGCGGCACCACGGTGACACTCACCTGGGCCAACCCTGCGGGGACGCTCGGTGACGACGTCTACCGCGACGGCGCCAAGGTGGCGTGGCCGGGATGGCCGAGCGCGGCCGTGACGACCTACGCCAATGCCAACGTGGCGCACGGGACGCACACCTACACCGTCAGCGGGTACAACTCGTACGGCGAGGGCCCGCGCTCGATGTCGGTCACGGTCACCGTGTGAGCCCTCCGTCCGACGGGCCCGGCCTCGCCGGCGCCTCGGGCTGGACCTCACGTTCTGTGAGACCAGGCACGCCACGCTCCGTGGCGTGCCTGGTCGCTTCCGAGCCCTGGGGCCCGGCCCCCGGCCCCGTCCCCGGCCCAGGCGCCGGGCCCCCCCCGGCGGCCGCGGGCCCCGCTCCCGGCCCCGGCCGGCATCGAAGAGATTCGGGGGGTGCTCATCGGGTAACGTCACGCCCGGAGTGGGGGGCGAAGGATGAGGTACGGCAACACCGCGAAGGTCGAGTCCGTGACGGCTGCGGTCCGGCGCCGGGCCGGGCGCACGCGCCGGGTGCCGGTGGTCGTCCTGGTGTCGGTGGCCGCGCTGTGCTCGGTGTCGGCGGTCTCAGCCGGTGCCGCGGGGGCGGCCACCACCGGGCCGGGGAGCATCACCGTGACCCCGACGGCCGTGGCCGGGTCGGCGACGGTCAACGCCTCGCTGCGCTACACGGCGCCCAGCGGGGGACTGTCGGCCGGTGTCGTGAAGATCGCCGTCCCCCTCGGGTGGAGCCACCCCCAGATAAGGCACCCGGCGCGCCGGGGGTACGCGACGACGAGCAAGGGCGTGATCTCGATCGCGCGCCGCAGCGTCGTGATCTCGTCGCTCACCTTGTGCGGAGGCTGCTCGATCACGGTTCGCGTCACGAACTCGAGGACCCCGCGCGTCAAGCGGGTGTCGAAGTTCGTGACCAGGAGCGCACGCTCGGCCGGCGCGGCCTTGAAGCCGCTCGCCGTGCAACCGACGGTGAGCGTGGTCCCCCTGGTCGTCCCCCCGGTGTTCACCCCGGGCGGGTCGGTCAGCGGTCTCGGCGACTACGCCGGCGGCAACAACCCCCTCGGGATCGCCCGCTTCGGGTCGGCCACGGGCGCCCCCCTGACGCTCGCCACCGACTATCTCAACGGGTCGAACGGCTGGAGTGGCATGGAGAGCGTCGGGGGCATCGGCGCCTGGCGCAGCTCGCGCTACCGGCTCGTCCTGGGCGTCCCCATCATCCCCAACGGCACCGGCGGGACACTGGCCGGCGGCGCGGCCGGGTCGTACAACTCGCATTTCGTGACCCTGGCCCGCAACCTGGTCGGCGGCGGGGAGGGCGATGCCATCTTGCGGCTCGGCTGGGAGTTCAACGCCAACTGGTACAACTGGGGTGTCTACAACGCCAACGACGCCACCAATTACGCGGCCTTCTTCCGCAACATCGTGAAGGCCATGCGCTCGGTGCCCGGCCAGGCCTTCCAGTTCGTGTGGAACTCCAACGGGCAGGGCCCCACGAGCTACTCCCCGTCCCAGGCCTACCCGGGCAGCGCCTACGTCGACTACATCGGCTCGGACGTCTACGGCAACTGCTGGTGCAGCCCCTTCACCCCCCAGAGCGGATGGGCCATGCAGGTCTCCCAGCCGTGGGGCCTCGACTGGCTGGCGTCGTTCGCCGCGCAGGTGGGCAGGCCCATCGTCTTCCCCGAATGGTCGGTCGACTACCGGCCCGACGGGCACGGGCTCGGTGACGACCCCTACTTCGTCAACCAGCTGGCCGCCTGGATGGGCTCGCACAACGTGGCCTGGAGCGCGATCTTCTCCTACAACGCCCCGGACCAGCAGAACGACATCACCGACGGCAACTTCCCCCAGTCCCTGGCGGCGTTCAAGGCGGACTTCGGCTGATCGGCTGATCGGCCCGCCCGGCTGGTCACGCCGCCGGGCTGGCCTATTCGGTGGTGGGGCGGCTCGTGGCGTACTCGACGACGCTGATGCCGGTGAAGCCGAAGGTGTGCACCGGGTGCAACCCGGCGGCGGCCAGCCCCGTGAGGACCGAGTGCTTGCGGCCCGCGTACAGGTCCGCCTGGCTCAGCACCAGCCAGACCCGGGCGTGGCCCTGGGCCGCCGCCGACACCGTGCTCGCCTGCACGGGGACGTCGCTGTCGTAGAGCAGCGGGTCCTTCTGCCACCCGAGGGACGGGAAGACCGGCTCGAGGCGCCGCTGGGCCGCCGGGTGCCCCTGCAGGTACCACTCGAAGGGGATGCGCATGTAGGCGGGGAACACCACCACGCCGTCGCCCGGCTGCGAGCGGTCGGCGATGGTGGTCAGCGCGGCGCGCCAGTCCTCACTGGGCCCGTGCGCGTACCAGTGCCACAGGCCCGCGCCCGAGGCCGCCACCAGCAGCGTGAGCCCGACCGCCATGGCGCGCCGTGACAGGCGGGCCAGGCCCGCGCCCACCAGCATGACGGCCGGCGGGAGGAACACGATGAGGTAGCGCACGACCAGGAGCGGCTTGTAGGCGAACGACAGGAACACGACGGCGGCGACGGGGACGACGAGCCAGCACAGCGTGAACATGACGGGCCAATTGGCCATCCACGCCGCCGTCCGGGGCCGGCGCTTCAGGACGACCACCATCCCCACCACCGCCACCACCACGACGAGGATCCCGACGTCGATCAGCGAGTGCGGCACCTTGTCGCGCACCTTGCTGAATATGTGCCCGGCCGAGGTCCCCGAGGCCCAGTTGACGCCGGAGCTGTCGTTGGAGCGGATCAACAGGCCGAGGGGCACGAGCAGCACCGCCAGCCCCACGGCGGACGCCACGAGCCGCCTCCAGGCGACGCGTCCTGGCGGCGTGAACGCCAGGGAGCAGGCGTGGCTCAGCGGCACGAGCGCGGCCCAGAAGTTCGTGTAGGCCGCCAGTGCCGACACCACCACGTAGGCCGCCCACATGGGCCAGCCCGACGACCGGCGGAGCCCCCGCACGAACAGCGCCGACGACGCCGACACGAGGAGGAGGCTCAACGCGTAGCCGCGTGTGTCCTGGGCGAGCTCGACGATGAGCGGGTTGACCGCCAGCAGCACGCCGCCGATCAGCGCCGCCCTGGGCCCGAACAGTTCGCGGGTGAGGAACACGAGGACGGCCAGCGCGCCCAGGCTGGCCACGACGGACAGGCTGCGCACCGCGACCTCGCTGTGGCCCACGTTCGACCACACCCGCAGCACGAGGTAGTAGAGGGCCATGTTGGACTCGCGGTGGAGGACCGACTGGGTGAAGCGGTGCCACGGGGCCTTGGCGATGGTGGTGCTCACCGTCTCGTCCAGGTAGAGGCTGCCCCGGCCCAGGAACGCGACGCTCGTGGCCGCGCCCAGGGCCATGGTGGCGGCGGCGGCCCAGCCCCAGTACCGCCCGCCCCCACGGGTGGCGGACGGCGTTCCGACGGCGGGCCCCAGCGTGGTGGTCATCGGTCCGCCATTCCCTTCAGGCGCGCCCGGGGTGTGCCGCCCCTGACCCCGCCGGTGGCGCTGCGCTGCGCCGGTCGTCCCTCGCCTGTGACGGCATGTGGGGTGATCATCCCCTCCCAATGTCACGTGGCTGCCAACGTCTCCTCAACCACCGGCCAACCCTGCCCCGGCCGGCCGGGGCAGCTCCCGCCTGGGCCATCTCTATTCCCGGCCAACTGGATCAACGTCCCGCCAACAACATTGACGCCTGGGAGCGCCCTTGACTATGCATACGCAGAGCGTTGGCCGGACGCTGAGCGTGGTGACTCCCAGGACCCTGGTCGTGGAGCCCCGGGACCGTTCATCCCGTCCCAGCCGCGCCACGGGGTGAACTGGAGACAAGCATGCGGGTGCGTATGTCGTCAGCGAAGCACCGGAGGCGCCGCACGCGCCGGTCGACGGTGCACTGGGCCCGCACCGCCGTGCTCGTGGCCTCGATCGGCGTCGTCGGCGGTGGCTTCGTCACGTCGGCGGCCGCCGCCGTCCCGGGCGCCCCCACGGGCCTGAGCGCCACCGTCAGCGGCACCAGTGTGATCCTGACCTGGACGAATGCCACCGGGGCGCTGGGCGCCAACGTCTATCGCGACACCTCGACCAAGTTCTGGGCCGGCGGGTACCCGAACCCCACCCCCACCACCTACACCAACACCTCGGTGCCGGCCGGCACCCACACCTACGCCGTGGCCGACTACAACTCGTCGGGGCTGGGCGCCCGGAGCGCCACCATCTCGGTGACCGTGGGCGGCACACCGCCGCCCGCCCCCACCGTCACGGGGCTGCTCCCGTCCTCCGGCTCGTCGGTCGGGGGGACGTCGGTCACGGTGAGCGGCACCAATTTCACCGGCGCCACGGCCGTCGCCTTCGGGCCGACCCCGGCGACCGGCTTCAGCGTGACCAACGCCACCACCATCACGGCCACCTCGCCGGCGGGGTCGGGGACCGTCGACGTGACCGTGACGACGGGCGGGGGCACGAGCGCCACCGGCGCCGCCGACCAATTCACCTACACCACGGCGCCGCCACCGCTCCCGACCGTCACCCTCGTCAACCCGAATTCGGGCCCGAGCGGGACGTCGGTGAACATCACCGGCACCGACCTCACCGGGGCGTCGGCGGTGGACTTCGGGGCCACCCCGGCCACCGGCTACACCGTCAATTCGGCCACCACCGTCACCGCCACGGTGCCGGCGGGCACGGGGACGGTCGACGTGACCGTCACCACGCCGGGGGGCACCAGCCTGACCAGTGCCAACGACCAGTTCACCTACAGCGCCGGGCCCCCGCCGGGGGCCGTCCCGTCGCCGGTGGCCGGCGGGTGGAAGCTCAACGGCTCGGCGACCCTCGTGACCACGGCGACGCCGCCCAACCTGCAGCTGACGGCGGCGAAGACCAACCAGGCGGGTTCGGCGTTCTGGCCCACGCCGGTGCCGGGCGTGGGGATCTCGGCGGCTTTCGACGCGTCGATCGGCGGCGGGACGGGCGCCGACGGGCTGACCTTCACCCTGGCCGACGCCAGCGTGACGGCCCCCTCCGCCCTCGGCGTCGCCGGCGGGGGTGAGGGGTTCTCGGGGATCACGGGCATCGCCGTGTCGCTCGACACCTACAAGAACTCCGTCAACCCCTCCAACAACTTCGTGGGCATCGCCACCGGGCCGGGCCCCACGTCGGACACCCTGCACTACGTGACGACGAACTCGTCGATCGCCTCGCTGCGCGGCACGGTCCACCACTTCGTCGTGACGACGTTCTCGACGGGCCTGTCGGTCACCATGGACGGCTCGCAGGTGCTGACCTACGCCACCGCGCTGCCGACGTCGGTCCTCGTCGGGTTCACCGGGGGCACGGGCGGGTCGACCGACATCCACGCCGTGCAGAACGTGTCGATCACGGCGGGCCCGCCGCCGCCCGTCCCGACGGTCACCGCCGTCAGCCCCGCCTCGGGCCCGAGCACCGGCGGCACCTCGGTGACCATCACCGGCACCGCCCTGACCGGCGCCTCGGCCGTCGACTTCGGCGGCATGGCGGTGGCCTCCTTCGCCGTGGACAGTGACACGTCCATCACGGCCACCACGGCGCCCACGGCCACGGGCACGGTGGACGTCACCGTGTCGACCCCTGGTGGCACGAGCGCGCCGAACGCGCCGGACGACCAGTTCACGTTCACGCCGCCCCCGGCGCCCACGGTGACCCTCGTCAACCCCGCGTCCGCTCCGGCGGGAACCTCGGTGACCATCACCGGCTCCGACCTCACCGGGGCGTCGGCCGTCGACTTCGGGCCCGCCAATCCTGCGGCCACGTTCTCCGTCACCAGCGCCACGTCGATGACGGCCACCGCCCCCAACGGCACGGGCACGGTGGACGTCACGGTGACGACCCCCGGCGGGACGAGCACCACGAGCACCGCCGACCAGTTCACGTACACGCTGCCGCCGACGCCCACCGTCACCGGCATCAATCCCACGAGCGGGCCCAACGGCACCTCGGTCACGATCACGGGCACCGACCTCACCGGCACGACCGGGGTGGCGTTCGGGACCACGGCGGCCACGACGTTCGCCGTCAGCAGCGCGACGTCGGTCACGGCCACGTCGCCGGGGGGCACCGGCACCGTGGACGTCACCGTCACCACGGCGGGCGGCACGAGCGCGGTGAACGCCGGTGACCAGTACACCTACACGGCGGGGCCGCCCCCGCCGCCCACACTCGTCACCACCTACCGGGGGGACCTGGGGCGCAGTGGCTACTACCCGGCGGAGACAGGGCTCACGACGGCCAACGCCGCCACGTTGAAGCTGCACTGGACCGACAGCGCCAGCGGGGGCAGCTTCGGCCAGCCCATCATCGCCGGCAACATGGTCTTCTGGGGCGACTGGAAGGGCCTGGTCCACGGCACGGCGCTGACGGGGAAGGACACGTGGACCGTCAACGTGGGGACCGACACGCCCCCGTCGACGGACAAGTGCTCGCCGGCGTCCGCCGGACCGACCGGCACGCCCACCGTGGGCATGATGGGCACGACACTGGTGCTGTACGTGCCGGGCGGTGACGACAACTTCTACGCCCTGAACGCGCAGACCGGCGCGCTCATCTGGAAGACGTCCGTGGCTCCGCAGCCGAACAACTTCCTGTGGGGCTCGCCCACCCTCGTCGACGGCAGCATCTACCAGGGCGTCGCCTCGTTCGGCGACTGCCCGCTGGTCCAGGGGAAGCTCGTGCAGCTCGACGCCTCGGCCGGGACGCTCCAGCACACCTTCACCACCGTCCCCAGCAACTGCCCGGGTGGTGGTGTGTGGGGCTCGCCGACCGTCGACACCGCGGATGGCAGCATCTACATCGTCACCGGCAACCCGAGCTGCACCGGGACCACTGACATCGCGCCGGCCATCATCAAGCTGAACGCGTCGGACCTGAGCCTGGTCTCGAGCTGGAAGGTGCCCACCTCCGCCCAGTCGGCCGGGGACGCCGACTTCGGCTCGACGCCGGTGCTGTTCACCGCGACCATCAACGGTCAGGCGCGGTCGCTGGTGGGTGCGGTCAACAAGAACGCCATCTTCTACGCCTTCGACCGCACCGATCTGGCGGCCGGGCCGGTGTGGCAGTCGACCGTCGGCACCGCCAGCGGTGACCCGGCCGTGGGCTCGATCGTGTCGGCCGCCTGGGACGGCACCAACCTGTACGTGGGCGGCGGCGGCGTCACGATCAACGGCACCAAGTGCACCGGGAACATCGACGCCCTCAACCCCGCCACCGGGGCGTTCGTGTGGCGGAGCTGCCAGTCCAGCCACATGTTCGCCGGCATCACGGCCGTCCCCGGCGTCATCGTGGAAGGCACCCTGGGCAACGCGGTCGTGTTCCTGAACGCCGCCACCGGCAGCACGCTGTTCACCTACAAGACGGCGAGCCAGGTCCAGGGCGAGGCGTCGGTGTCGAACGGGGTCGTCTACATCCCCGTCGCCAACGGGTCACTGGTGGCCCTGGGGCAGTAGCAGGCGCCCCGGCGCGTCGCGCACCAGGTCACCGGGATCGCTCAGCTGGTCACCGGGGATCGCTCAGCCGAAGTCCTGTCGGAACGCGGCCAGGGCGTTGGGGAAGGTCCCGTCGGTGATGGCGTCGGCCTGGCCGCCGGGGTCCGCGTTGAAGTAGCTGGTCCACGCCACGTTGTTCTGCGTGATCCATGCCGCGAACTGGTTGACGAAGTAGGGGTCGTCACCGAGGCCGTGGCCGTCGGAGCGTCGGGAGAGCCCCCACTCCGGGAAGACGATCGGCTTTCCCTGGCTGGCCGCGAACGACGACAGCCAGTCGAGGCCCCACGCGTGGGTGAGCTGGGACGCCCATCCGGCCTGCGGGGTCTGCGGGCTGCACCAGCAGTTGTCGTACATGTCGGTGCCGATGAAGTCGACGTACCCGCTCCCCGGGTACGCCTGGTCCGGCGTGTAGTTGGTGGGGCCGTCGCCGTTGGGGTTCCACACGAACGAGAACGACTGCCCCGGCACCGATCGCATGGCGTCGACGATGTGGCGCCAATAGCCGGCGAAGTTCGCCGCGTCGGTGGCGTTGCCGACACTCCACGGGTACCAGTTGCCGTTGAACTCCCACCCGAGACGCAGGTAGGCGTTCGCCGCCCCCGCGCTCACGAGGTTGCGGGCGAGCGTGACGAAGTACCCGTCGTAGGCACCCGACGCTCCCGCCGCCAACGTGCCGCCGGTGCCGTTGGGGATGATCGGCACGCCCAGGATGGGCGTGTACCCGCTGCCGCTCCACGTCCGTACGTTGGAGGCGGCGACCATCGTCCCCCAACCGCCGTTGCCCAACAGGTAGTCGGAGACGAACGTCGGGTGGGTGCCGGTGGCGGCGGCGAAGGCCGAGACGCCGCCGGGGCTGCCGTTGGTGAACACGGCCAGTGGGATGGTCTTGGCGGACCGCGCCAGGCGGGGTGCTACGGCGACGGGCGGCGTGGTCGTCGGGGCGGCGGCCTTCGCAGGCGGGGCGGCAGACCGCACGGCCGGGGCGGCCGACCGCCGGGGCGCGGCGGGCGAGGCCGAGGTGTGCGCGGTGGCCGTGGTGGTGGCCACGGGGGCCACCGTTGTCAGCGGTGTCGTCGTGGGAGGTGTGGTCGACGTCGTGGACGGCGTCGTCCGCGGCGTGCGGTGCGCCCGGAGCGCCCGGAGGGCGGTGTGCCCGGGGTGCCGATCGCTCAGGAGCGACGAGGCCGCATGCGGCTGCGGCGAGGACGACAGGTCCGCGCCGTCACCGACGACGACGATGGCCGACACCAACGGGGCCGCCATGACCTTGGCGGCGCGCCGGCGTCGGATGCTCTGCTGGGCGCGCCGGATGGCGTGGCGCGGTGGTGTGAATCGAATCAGGCTCAGCACAAGGTCTCCCCCCGCATCTGCGTCTCAGGCCGTCGGCCGCACTCGAATCCCACTGGACGCGGGGTCCGCCCACCCGCCGGTGGCCGCGTCGGAAACGGGGCGACCACTGGGTGCGGGGTCCGGTCGTGGGTCGGTGGCAACGTCACACGGCACGTGCCGCGGACCTTACCGATCGAGGTGCGACGTGTCGACTACCCCGGTGGCGCTGCGGCACCTGGTGCCAGTGTGTTCAACGAGGTACAGCGGGCTGGACGGGTTCCTGCGCAACGATGCGACGGTGTCGATCAGCGGGAATGGCGTGCGCCGAGTGCTCGGTGGGGCTACCGGGCCATCTGTGACCGGTATCGACGGAGGCGCCGCCACGGCCGCACCTCGTGGCGGTCGCCCTCCGGCGTCGTCCTGGCGCCGCGCCCGGGTCCCCTGATTTGCCAACGTCTTCACAACGCTTCCTCAAAGACGTCACATCCCCGGGCGCCGAAGGGCCCATTGGGCCCCACCGCTCTCAAGTCGCCCCGGGGGGATGCCGACGCCGATCGTGAGCCACGACCTCCGTGGCTTCATTCATGTGGCAGCGAAGTTCAGCAAGGCAACCCCTCTCGGGGGGGAAGACAAACGAGCCACGGGCTCGACGGTCAGCGGGTTGCCGCAGCACGAGCAGCACGAAGCCCGTCGCGTCCCGTGCCCAGCACGAGGAAGCCATGGAGCGATTCCACATCGGGCGGTTCAACGGACTGCCGAAGCAGGTCGTCGCCGCGCTGTTGGGCGTGGCGCTGATCGCCACCATCGGCGTGGACCTCACCGCACCGCCCCCGGAACGCGCCGCCGCCCCGCTGCCCCTCACCAGGCAGCACGACATGTCGCGCACGCTCCGCCCGCAGGTTCCGGCGGCGGTCCCCACCACGGTCACCACCGCGACCGTGCCGCCCACGACCACCACGGGCGTGCCGGCGCGCACCACCGGCTTCGTGCCCCCGCGCACCACGGTCCCGCCCCGTAAGCCCGCGGCACCGGCTCCGGCACCGTCGGTGCTCGCACCCCCGGTCCCCGCACCGTCGGTCCCCGCACCGTCGGCGTCGAGCCGTAGCCCGCGGACGGTCCCGTTGGGCGACTACGCCGGCGGCGACAACCCGAGTGGGATCGCCCGCTTCGCCTCCACCACCGGGACCCACCCGACCCTGGCCACCGACTACCTGAACGGCTCGTCGGGCTGGGGGTCGATGACGAGCGCGGGCG
>DATKSK010000060.1 GCA_035531755.1 Acidimicrobiales bacterium
CCCCCGACCCCGCCCCGGCCCTGGGCCCTCCGCGGCATCCGACCGCGGGGGTTGCCCCGAGCGCCTCGGACGACCAGTCGAGCGTCCTCGCCCTGGGGCGGGGGGTCCCGGTACCCTCGTCGGGATGCTCCGGCTGCCCGCCCCGGTCTACGCGCAGATCATCGGGCACTGCCTGCACGGCCTGCCCGACGAGGCCTGCGGGCTGCTCGCGGGCGACCCGGCCACGGGGAGCGTGGTGGTCAGCTACCCCACCCGGAACGTGGCGGACTCGGCCAAGCTCTACACGGTCGACCCCGGTGACCACCTCCGCGCCGACCGCGACGCCGAGGAGCGGGGGATCGAGATCATCGGGGTGTTCCACTCCCACACCCACACCGACGCCTACCCGTCGCCGACCGATGTGGCCCAGGCGCCGGACCCCGGCTGGCACTACGTCGTGGTGTCGCTGCGCGACACCCACCCGGCTGTGCGTTCCTACCGCATCCGGGGCGATCTGGTCGACGAGGAGCCCGTCGTGGTCGAGCCCCGGTAGAATACCGACCAGATTCGTCAACATTCGTTGCCGGCCGTCCCCGCCGTCGGGCGCCGGGCGGCGACCGTCCAGGGAGGAAATCGTGCCCGTCGAAGTGAGGCTCCCCACCGTCCTGCGCCAGCACGCCGGTGGGAAGACCACGGTCTCGGCCGAGGGCACCACCATCGGCGAGGTCCTCGCCGACCTGGTGCGGACCTACCCGGGGATGGCCGGGCAGGTCCTGACCGAGGACGGGTCGCTGCACCGGTTCGTGAACGTGTATGTCGACGACGACGACGTCCGCTACCTCGACCAGCTCGACACCAAGGTGGGTGACGGCGACACCGTGTCGATCCTGCCGGCCGTGGCCGGCGGCTGAGGTCGGCCCGGGCACCCGACGGGCATCGCTATGGCCCTGGTCACCAGCATCCTCGATCTGATCGGCGACACCCCGCTCGTCGACGTCAGCGCGCTCAGCCCCAATCCCGACGTCCGCATCCTCGTCAAGCTCGAGGGGCACAACCCCGGGGGGTCGGTCAAGGACCGCATCGCACTGTCGATGGTCGAGGAGGCCGAGAAGGACGGTCGCCTCTCGCCGGGCGCCACCCTCATGGAGCCCTCGTCGGGGAACACCGGCATCGGCCTGGCGCTGGTGGCGCGGGTGAAGGGCTACCACCTCACGGTGGTGCTGCCGTCGAACGTGTCGGTGGAGCGCAAGCAGCTCCTGGCCGTGTGGGGCGCTGAGGTGATCGAGTCGCCCGGGAGCGAAGGGTCGAACGGGGCGGTGCGCATGGCCGAGCGGGTGCACGCCGAGCACCCCGAGTGGGTCTTCCTCTACCAGTATGCCAACGCCGCGAACCCCAAGGCCCACTACGAGGGCACCGGGCCGGAGATCTGGCGGGACTGCCCCGAGGTGACCCACTTCGTGGCCGGCCTGGGCACCTCTGGCACCCTCCTCGGGGTGGGCAGGTTCCTGAAGGAACGCAACCCCGCCGTCGAGGTGTGGGCCGTGGAGCCCCCCGCCGGCGAGATGGTGGACGGGCTGCGCAACCTCGACGACGGGTACATCCCGCCCATCTTCAGCGACCTGGGGGGCCCGGAGATCCTGGACCGCAAGACCATGGTGGGGCCCCGCCAGTCGATCGAATGGACCCGCAGGCTCGCCGAGGTGGGCGTCTTCGCCGGCATCTCGTCGGGCGCCGCCATGGCCGGAGCGGCCAAGTGCGCCCAGTCCATCGAGTCCGGGGTCATCGTGGTCGTCTCCGCCGACGGTGGCTGGAAGTACCTGTCGACGGGCGCCTGGACCGACGACCTCGACGTCGTGGTCGAGCGGGCCAGGCACACCATCTACTTCTGACCCCCGGCGCAGCTCGCAGGCCGGGTGGGCGGGTAGGTTGCTGGCATGGCCGACTTCCTGACCGACATCGAGACCCTGCGCCGCCAGGCCCGTGAACACATGGACCGGGGCCCGATCACCGACTCCTACGGTGCGGACCGCGAACGGGTCATCGCCGTGCTCAACGAAGTGCTCGCCACCGAGCTCGTGTGCGTGCTGCGCTACAAGCGGCACTACTACATGGCCCACGGTATCAACTCGGGCCCTGTCGCCGCCGAGTTCCTGCAGCACGCCACCGACGAGCAGGGCCACGCCGACCTGGTGGCGGCGCGCATCGTGCAGCTCCAGGGTGAGCCCGACTTCAACCCCGAGACGCTGGCGGCTCGGAGCCACGCGGAGTACGCCCACAGTAGCGACCTCATCGAGATGATCCGAGAGGACCTCGTTGCCGAGCGGGTGGCGGTGGCCTCCTACCAGGAGATCATCCGCTGGCTCTCCGACAAGGACCCCACCACGCGGCGCATGATCGAGGACATCCTCACGGTCGAGGAGGAGCACGCGGACGACCTGCTCAACCTGTTGCAGGACCTCGGCGCGTCCCCCGACGGAGCGTTTCACTGACCGCGCGCAAGGCGTCGGGGAAGTCGGCGGGCCGGCGCGGCGCGCCGCCGCCGGTCCCCGCGCACCTGCACCGGCTGGAGGAGTGGAACGGACTGCGGCGCGGGGACCCCGTCGAGATCGACGGGCCGGTGCTACGGGGTGCTGCCTGGCGGTTCCTCGGCTACGTCCGCAACGAGCGCAACGGGGCGGAGTCCGTGGAGGTCATCGGGGGCCGGCCCGGCGAGGACCGGGTGCGCTCCTTCCTCCCGTCCCAGGTGTTCCCCGTGGGAGGGCGGCGGGCCGGGCGGGCCTCCATCGCCGACGCCCCGCAGCTGCCGCTCGGTTGAGCCGCCACCTGGTCGGACAGCCGCCTGGTCGACCTCGATCAGCCGGGAGCGGCCGGTGCCGTAGCCTCGTGAGGATGGACGGCCGGCCGATCGGCATGTTCGACAGCGGGTTCGGTGGTCTCACCGTCGCCCGGGCCCTGATCGACCTGGCGCCCCACGAGGACCTCGTGTACGTGGGCGACACCGGCCGGTACCCCTACGGCCCGCGCGACCTCGCCGAGGTGCGCGCGTTCGCCGCGCAGATCGCCCGCTGGCTCGTCGACGAGATCGACGTCAAGCTGATCGTGGTGGCGTGCAATACGGCCGCGGCGGCGGGCCTCGACGCGCTACGAGCGAGCGTGCCGGTCCCCGTGGTGGGCGTCATCGAGCCGGGGGTGCGTGCCCTGGCCAGGGCGACGCGCAATCGACGAGTGGGCGTGGTGGGCACGGTGGGGACGATCTCCTCGGGCGCCTACCAGCGCGCCATCGGCGAGCTCCCGGTCCCGGTCGAGCTGGCGTGCGCGGCGTGCCCCGGGTTCGTGGAGTTCGTCGAGCGCGGCGAGACGCGCTCGGACCAGGTGGCTGTGCTCGCCGAGCGGCTGCTGGCCCCGGTGCGCGACGCCGGCGTGGACAGCCTGCTGCTCGGATGCACCCACTACCCGTTCCTGGCCCGCACGATCGCGGATGTGATGGGTCGTGACGTGGTCCTCGTGTCCTCGGCCGACGAGACGGCCTTCGAGGTGCGCGCCGTGCTCGCGGCCGACGGCCTCGGGCGCGGTGACGACCGTCCGGGGACGCTACGGGTGTACTCGTCGGGAGACGTGGCCTGGTTCCGGACGGTGGGAAGCCGCCTCTTCGGGGGCGAGCTCGGCGACGTGCGGGCCCTCACGTGGCCCACCCTTGCGCCGGTGGGGGTGCCCGACACCGCGACGGCGCCGCACCCGGGGGCTCCGGCGCGGCGTGCCGGCGCGGGCGGCGCCGGCCGCGACCGCGCGTCGGGCTGAGCCGTGCTCACCCTCACGGTCCTCGGCTGCGACGGCAGCCACCAGGGGGCGGGCGGCGCCGCCAGCGGGTACCTGGTGCGGTCGTGGGCGTCGGGCACCGCCGTATGGCTCGACGCCGGCCCGGGGACGTTCGGCAACCTGCAGCACTTCACCGACCCGTTGGCGCTGTCGGCCATCGTCCTCACCCACGAGCACAGCGACCACTTCAGCGACGTGGAGGGGTTCATCACCGCGGCTCGCTGGGTGTACGGGTTCCATCGGGCGCCCGTCCCCGTCTACGCCGCGCCGGGGATCAGGGCGAGGATCCAGCAAGCCACCGACGGGATCCTCGATTGGCACGAGGTGGGTGACGGTGACGGGGCGGACGTCGGTGACCTGCGCCTGCTGTTCAGCCGCACCGACCATCCGCCCGTCACCCTGGCCGTTCGGCTCGACGGGGCGTCGGGCGCGCTGGGCTACTCTGCGGACTCCGGTCCGGGCTGGTCGTTCTCGGCGCTCGGCCCGGGTCTCGACCTCGCACTGTGCGAGGCCACCTACACCGTCGAGCACGAGGGGACCGCGGGACACATGAGCGGGCGCCAGGCAGGGGCCAATGCCAAGGGGGCCGGCGCCCGTCGGTTGGTCGTGACGCACCGGTGGCCGACGGTCCCGGCCGCGGCCATCCTCGTCGAAGCCGGCGAGACCTTCGGGGGCCATGTCGACCAGGCGGCCGTGGGCCGCGGCTTCTCCCTGTGATCGGCCTGCGGGTCGTGCGCGGCGCGCACGTTCCGACCGGCGCCCACCTCGTGGCCGCCCGGCGATGAGCACCGATCCCCGCGCCCTGCGGGCCGACGGCCGTGCCGTGGGCGACCTGCGCCCGGTGTCGTTCACCCGCGACTTCACCGAGCTGGCCAACGGGTCGGTGCTCGTGTCGATGGGCAAGACCATGGTCCTGTGCACGGCGTCGGTGGAGGATCGCGTCCCGCCGTGGCTGCGCGGTGGCGGCAAGGGATGGGTCACCGCCGAGTACTCGCTGCTCCCGGGGTCGTCGGCCGAACGAGTCGGCCGCGAGGCGGCCAAGGGCCGTCAGTCTGGTCGCACCCACGAGATCCAACGTCTCATCGGGCGGTCGCTGCGGGCCGTGACCGACCTCGTGGCCATGGGCGAGCTCCAGGTGACGGTGGACTGCGACGTCCTGCAGGCCGACGGCGGGACTCGGACGGCGTCCATCTGCGGTGCCTACGTCGCACTGCACGACTGCTTCACTCGCTTGATGCAGAAACGGCTGATCTCCTCGCACCCGCTCACCGACGGATGTGCAGCGGTCTCGGTAGGCGTGGTCGACGGCGCCTGCCTCCTCGACCTCGACTACTCCGAGGATTCGCGAGCCGAGGTGGACATGAACGTGGTGATGACGGGGAGCGGGCGGTTCATCGAGGTGCAGGGCACGGCCGAGGGCATGGCCTTCACCCGTGGCGAGCTCGACGAGCTGCTGGCTCTGGCGGAGAGCGGCATCGCCGTCCTCCTCGACGCTCAGCAGTCCGTCGTCGCCGATCCTCCTGCCCCTCGATGACGGCGATGGCTCCCGGCGGCAACGGCCAGGGCCACGACCACGGCCGTGGCCACGGGGGCTCCGGTGACGGCCGCGGCGGGGACGGCCACGGCGGCGGGCGCCTGCGCCTGGTGCTCGCCACCGCCAATCCCGACAAGGCCGCAGAGATCGTGGCCATCGTGGCCGCCGCCGCCGCCGACCGTGTCGAGCTGGTGGCCCGGCCGGGCACCGTGGTCGAGGTCGAGGAGACCGGGGACACCCTCGAGGAGAACGCCCGCCTGAAGGCGTACGCGCTCCTCGAGGCGACAGGCCTGCCAGCAGTCGCCGACGACACCGGGCTCGAGGTCGACGCCCTCGACGGCGCCCCGGGCGTGTACTCGTCGCGTTTCGCCGGTGAGCACGCCTCCTACGACGACAACGTGGCCAAGCTCCTGGCCGACCTCGAGGCCGCCGGGGCGCACGGCCCCGAGGCGCGCCGGGCCCGGTTCCGCACCGTGGCCATGGCCTGCTTCCCCGGCGGGCGGGAGGTGGTGGCGAACGGCGTGGTCGAGGGCTCCATCGCCGAGGCCCGGCGGGGGGGCGAGGGCTTCGGCTACGACCCGGTGTTCGTGCCCGACGGTGGGGACGGGCGCACCTTCGCCGAAATGACCGCCCCGGAGAAGAACGCCCGATCGCACCGGGCCCGGGCGTTCCGGGCCCTGGCGGTGGGGCTGGTCTCGGCCTGATCGTGGCCCTCGGCCGCGTGGGCGTGCTCTCGGACTGAGCGCGGCCGCGCCTTTCGAGGGCCTGGAATCTCGGAGGGCGCCATCAATCGGCATCCGCGGGGAATTCCTGTAGCGATTCCGCCAAAAAAGTGCCTCCGCGCGCCCAAAGTGGGACTTTGGTCCCTCACTTCTGACTCTCCGCAGTCTTACG
The DNA here is from genome assembly GCA_035531755.1 of Acidimicrobiales bacterium. Taxonomy (NCBI): domain Bacteria; kingdom Bacillati; phylum Actinomycetota; class Acidimicrobiia; order Acidimicrobiales; species Acidimicrobiales bacterium. The sequence goes on from DATKSK010000060.1 coordinate 6,224, forward strand.
GTGACTAGTAGTGAGAGTCATCAGCCCCCGGGTGACACGTGGGGAAGAGGGCCCGAAATGCGAACGCAGAGAATGATTTCGAGAGCACTATTGGTGGGGGGAACGCTCGTGGCTGCCGGCGTCCTGACGCTCGGCTACGCCACGAGCTCGTTCGCCAGCAGCCCGCGGTGCGAGAGCACCCAGCTGACGGTGGTGAAGACCGACACCGGCGGGAAGGCCCTGGCAGGGGCCAGTTTCCGTCTGTACACGGTCACCCACGACGGCAAGCAGGGCGATGCCACGTCGTGGCAGGGCACGACCAAGCTCGGGAATGACGGCCGGGCGACCGTCGTCTTCCAGAACGTCGCCGCCGGCAAGTACTTCGTCGTCGAGACCGCTCCGCCCGCCGGATACTCGGCAGGCGCGGCGCAGTTGGTCACGCTCCTGGCGGAGACCCAGCAGGTCACCTTCACGGACACCCCGCTCCTGGGCTCGGTGACGGTCAAGAAGGTCGACCAGGCCGGAGCACCGCTGGCGGGGGCCGGCTTCACGCTCTTCACCAGCGTGTCCGAGCCCGCAGCCCGGTCCGCAGGGATCGGGACGTCCACCGGCAAGTCGTGCCAGATCACGGGCGTGAGCGGTGGGTCGGCGCAGTGCACCATCGCCGACGTGCCCGCAGCCTCGTACTGGGTCGAGGAGACCACGGTGCCCGCCGGCTACACCGGTGCCGACCCGTTGGCCGTGACGGTGCTGCCCGGTCAGGCGGCCACGGTCACCTTCACCGACACCTTGAAGGCCACGCCACCGGCACTCGGTTCGATCACCGTGTCGAAGGCCGACAACGCCGGCAAGGCGCTGGCGGGTGCGGGCTTCACGCTCTACACCGACGCCAATGGCGCCCCCGGAGTGGCGGTCGGCCCAGCCCCGGCTCTCACCGCGGTGAGCGGTGGGATCGCAGCGGTCACGTTCTCGGACGTGGTCGCCGGCACGTACTGGGTGGAGGAGACCACGGTGCCTGACGGCTACGTGGGCGCGCTGCCCAAGAGCGTGACGGTCGAGGCGGGACAGAACGCCACGGTGAGCTTCGTCGACGAGCCCAAGCCGCTGGAAAGCCCGGCGGGCGGAGGAGCGGTGACGCCCACCTCCGTGCCGACGGTGGCGACGCCCACCTCCGTGCCGACGGTGGCGACGCCGATCACCGGAGCGACGACCACGCACACGGGTCTCCCGTTTGCCGGCTCGAAGCCCCTCGTGATCGGGACATCGATCTTCGGTGTGGGCCTGATGGCAGCGGGAGCGCTGCTGAGGCGCCGGGTGCTCGCATAGGTCCGGGTTCCCCGGCATCGACCCTGGGGGTCGCCGGTTCGGTGAGCACCAGCGGTCCCGGGGGCACCGTCCCAGAAGCAGCCCGACGGCTCACCCGAGCAGGATTGCGATGCTCGGGTGAGCCGTCGGCGCGCTTGTCCGGCCGGCCCGAGATGTGACCTTCGGCCCGGGTGCGCCGGCCCCCGGAATGTGAAGCTGAGCGGACCCGGTGCGAGGGAGGGCGGCTCATGGACGTGCGTATCGAGAAGGTCGACGCCATCGAGGTGCTCGATTCGCGCGGACGGCCGACGTTGTCGGTCACGATGACGCTGACGGGAGGCGTCATCGCTCGCGCCGGCGTGCCGTCGGGGGCTTCGACGGGCTCCCGGGAGGCCGTCGAGCTGCGCGACGGTGACCCTGACCGGTTCGGCGGTGGGGGCGTGCGCGGCGCGGTCGGCGCGGTCAACGGTGAGATCGCCGCCGCCATCGGGCGGCGCACGTTCTCGGGCCAGGCCGAGCTGGACCAGACCCTGATCGAGCTGGACGGCACCGAGAACAAGAGCCGGCTCGGAGCCAATGCCATTGTCGGCGTGTCCATGGCCGGCGCCCGGGCGATGGCCAGCGCGGCCGGCGTCCCGCTGTGGCGCTCGCTCAACCCCTCGGCCGTGGCTCCCCGGCTTCCCGTTCCGCACTTCAATGTCGTCAACGGCGGAGTCCATGCGCCGAACGACCTCGATTTTCAGGAGTTCATGGTGGCGCCGCTCGGCGCCCCGACGATGGCCGAGGCCGTGCGCGCCGGCGCCGAGGTCTACGCCGCCCTGCGCACGCTCCTTGCCGGCAGGGGCGAGGCCACGGGCCTCGGTGACGAAGGCGGCTTCGCCCCCCAGATCGCCGAGCCCGAGGCGGTCCTGGGTGTCCTGGTCGAGGCGATCGGGCAGGCGGGGTACCGTGCCGGGCGCGACGGGGTCATGATCGCCCTCGATCCGGCGGCCAGCGAGTTCCACCGCGACGGCATGTACAGCGTCGCGGGCGAGAAGCTCTCGAGCGACGACATGGTCGACCGGTACGCCGCCATCGCCGACGCATTCCCAGTGTGGAGCCTCGAGGACGGTCTGGCCGAGGGTGACTGGGACGGCTGGGTCCGGCTCACCGCTCGGCTGGGGGACCGATTGCAGCTCGTGGGGGACGACCTTCTCGTCACGAACCCGGCCATCATCGCCGACGCCATCGACCGACGGGCCGGGAACGCCGCGCTGATCAAGGTCAACCAGATCGGCACGGTCACCGAGACGCTCGCGGCCATGGCCACGTGCCGGGCCGGCGGGTGGGCGCAGATGGTGTCGCACCGCTCGGGCGAGACCGAGGACTCGTTCATCGCCGACCTGGCCGTCGGAACGGGGTGCGGGCAGATCAAGAGCGGGGCACCCGCGCGCGGCGAGCGAGTGGCCAAGTACAACCGCCTCATCGAGATCGAGGCGGGCGAGGCGCTGCCCTACGGACCGGGCGGCTGACCGGGCGCCACCCTCGGCTCTCCGGGGATCAGTTCGGACAGACGCAGGCGACGAGTACTGCACAAGAGCCTGTTGCATCAACTCCACCGGCGATCTGCCAACGCCCTGGTAGCGCGCGCGTCATCGCCACCACCTATCAGGGCTGGAGGTCCCCCTGCTGGCCCCCAGGCCGGACAGCACGATCTCCTTGGCGTCTGGCGTGCCTTGGAGGAGCCCGCCGAGCGCGCGCGACGCGCCAGCATTTAGGGCCTTTCGGCTCTGATCTTCCGCACCACACGCGCCGATCTGGCTGCAATGGCGCGTGCAGAAGCTCTCGTGACTGCCGATGCCGGACAGAGATGGCGATTTGTCGTCGGCTCGGTGCTGGCTGGGTTGGTGACTCTCATCTTCCTGCTGTGGATCGTCCTGGGCATCGATGGGCCACGCGTGACAGACGGGGTCGACGACATCGGGGAACTGGTGGCTGCATTGTGTGCCGCCCTCGTCTGTGGCGTGGCAGCACGGCGAGCGTCAGCGGGCCGAGCCAGCTGGGCGCTCCTAGCTGCGTCAAGCTTCGCGTGGGCGGTCGGGGAATCCCTGTGGAGCTACTACGACCTCATCAAGGGTGTACAGGTCCCGTTCCCGTCTCTGGCCGATGTCGGATTCCTTGCGGCCGTTCCTCTGGCGTGTGCAGGGCTCTTGCTCTTCCCCAGCTCTCCGAGACGCACGGCGCATCGCATCCAGGGCGTTGTTGACGGTTGCATAATCGCAACGTCGCTGCTCTTCGCCAGCTGGGCGACGATTCTCGGTCCCCTGTACCGATCTCACCAAGGTGGCGTGCTCAAGCAGGTTCTGTCGCTCGCGTATCCGATGAGCGACGTGGTGATGGTGTCCTTGGTCGTCATCTTGATCGCGCGTGCCGGACGGCGCGGATGGGTGAGCTTGGGTTTGGTGATGGCGGGCCTGGCTGCTTTCGCCATAGCCGACAGTTCCTTCACGTATTTGACAGAGGTGAATAGCTACGGCAGCGGGAACTTCCTGGACACTGGCTGGGTCGCGGGCTACCTGTTGATCGGTCTGGGGGCGCTGTGGGCGATCACCTCACCCTCGCGCCACGCCGAACAAGCCGATGAATCGGTGATGTCGCTGGTGGCTCCGCATGTGCCAGTGCTGGTCGTGCTGGCGGTGACCGCAATACAGCTACTGCGCGGGCGACACATCGAGCCCGTTGCCTGGGTCATCGTGTTCGTTCTCGTGCTGCTCGTCCTTGGCCGTGAAGTGCTGCGTATGTGGGATCAGGCGGTTGCCGTCCGGCTGCACGCCCACACCATCGAACCAGCAGATGGACCGACGCGGGCTCACGATCCAGAAGCCGACGCCGCGTTCGTAGGTCGGTGAGCTGTGATGAGTGGATACCGCCCCGGCCCCGTGTCGAGCGGTTCTTCCGTGCGACTCCTGGCCCCGCCGGTTGGACAGCGTTCCCCGACGAGAAGTGCTACATACACGTCGCGATCCGTCGGCACCGCCAGCGCAAGACACTGGACCGCTTGGGTCGTCCACTCCATCATGCTCGCGACGACTGCGTTCGCCATTCTCGATCTGTGGCTCTTGGTGTCGTCCGTGCACCGCTAGACCAACTGGCGGCGCCACACGTGCGCGCCTCGATTCAGACGGGCCGATGCCCCGGACCCCCTGCCACGGTGGCGCCAGCCCCAAAGCGGCCCCGAGCGTGGAGCGCCTTCTCAGGGGTGGGCCAACGGCGGGTTGGCGTCTGGGACGGTGCGCGGCCTTGCCTGTGACGGGGATCCGGGCCGTGGCCGCGGGAGGCGGGGCGACGCGGTCGCGGCCGCGGCCTGAGGAATGGCTCCTCGGGACCAGGCGGTCGAGATCGGCCGGATCCCAGACGCAGGTCGTGGGTCCTGCCCACCATCACCTCCAGCTTCTGTCCGTTGTCGTCCCCAAGTACCCTCGGCCGCATGCCTGATGGAGTGACGGGACGGAAGGGATTACCGGATCCGGACACGAGCGCCCGAGATGGTCGGTTCCTGGCGTCGGGGGACGAATCGGGCACAGCCCCCGGGGACCGTCCGTTCCGACCCGACGTCGAGGGCCTCCGTGCCGTCGCCGTACTCCTGGTGGTGCTGTTTCACGCCGGCGTCTCGGCACTCTCGGGCGGCTATATCGGCGTCGACGTCTTCTTCGTCATCTCGGGGTTTGTCATCACCGGCGTGCTGCTCCGGGAGCGGGCCTCGTCGGGCCGGACGTCGATCCTCGCGTTCTATGGTCGCCGCTGCCGTCGGATCATCCCGGCGGCCTCGTTGGTCATCGTCGCGACGGTGGCCATGGCGTACATCTTTCTGGGCAACGTGACGGGTGGCCTAACGGCAACGGACGGGCGGTGGGCGAGTGTCTTCCTCGCCAACTTCCACTTCACCGCCATCGGAACGGACTACCTGGCTTCGCAGCGACCGCCATCCCCGCTTCAGAACTTCTGGTCGCTCTCGGTCGAAGAGCAGTTCTATGTCGTCTACCCGACGCTGTTCCTGCTGCTGGCCGGTATCCGCACCCGCCTTTCGCTCCGCGCTCGTCTCGCTATGGGCCTCGTGATCGTCATTGGGGTATCGCTGACCTTCTCGATTCTGGACACCGCGAGCCACCCGACCGGCGCCTATTTCTCCCCGTTCACCCGGGCGTGGGAGCTCGCGCTCGGTGCTCTGGTGGCGGTGGGGACCCCGTGGTTGTTGAAGATTCCCGAACACCTGGCGGCCGTCGCCTCGTGGCTCGGTCTCGGAGCCATCCTCGGTGCCGCCTTCGTCTTCAGCACCCAGACCGCGTACCCCGGCTCGCTGGTGTCGATCCCCGTCGCCGGTTCGGCACTCATCATCGCGGCCGGGGTACGGGCGCCTCGTCTGGGCGTCGAATCACTCCTCCGCTTGGCACCGCTTCGCGGGTTGGGGAAGCTCTCCTACTCGCTGTACTTGTGGCACTGGCCCATCCTGCTCGTGGCAGCCGAGCACAGCGGGAGGACGAGCCTCTCCGTTCCGGAGAACCTCGGTTGGGTGCTGGTAGCGCTCGTGGCGTCATTGGTCACCTACCTGCTGGTCGAAAACCCCGTCCGCCACGCCCGGCCCTTGGTTCGCGTCCGCTGGGCGAGTGTGGCCCTGGGTGTGGGGATCACGGCCGTGGCCCTGGGGATCGTCTCGCTTCAGGCCGCCGTGGTCGGTGGCACACCCTCGGCCCCGGTGCGAACAGCCTCGTCCGCACCCCGTGCCGCCTCGCTGCAGACCGTCCTGAAACTGGTGGCGGCATCCGATTCGATCCGGACGGTCCCGCCGGACCTCACGCCACCGCTGTCGTTCGCCGTGCCGGCGCCCCGGTGGAACCTCGGACAGCCCCCCGCCCGCTGTGTCGCGACGATCAATCGCAGCATGGTCCCGGCCTGCGCATTCGGCGATCGCGTCGGGACCCGCACCATGGTCCTCTATGGGGACTCCCACGCGGCCATGTGGTTCCAGGCCCTGGATTCCATCGCCACGCGAACCGGTTGGAGACTGATCGTCCTCTCCAAGTTGGGATGCCTCGCCGATCCCCTCCCCGCTCCCACCCCGCGCGAGGCGACGGAGTGGAAAGCATGTGACCAGTGGCACACGTTCGCCCTGGCCCGCATCAACCGGATCGACCCGAACCTTCTGGTCGTTACCCAGGCGATCACCCAGACCCGGCTTCTCGCGGACGTGTACACACCCTCGCAGTGGCACGACGGCATGACCCAGCTGCTCAGACGGGTGAGGGCACAGGCAACGGTGGTCCTCGGCAACATCCCGGACAGCGGAGGTCCCTCCTGCGTGGCCGGTCACCGAGACGATGTCCAGGCGTGTTCTCGCATGCCCTTCACCGCGTACAACAACGCCGAACGTCAGGCCGCCATCGCAGAAGGAGCACGCTATGTCGATGTCACGCCCTGGTTCTGCGCCAAGAGGTGCAACCCCATCATCGGGAACTACGACGTGTACTTCAACAGCACGCACATCGCTGTCCGCTACACGCATTTCCTCGAACGTGTGCTCGCACAGGGACTCGGCCTTTCGGGGTAGGGCACCGCCTCCGACGTCGAGCGTCCTCGACGCTCCTCGACGAGGACCCGAACAGCACGAGACGACCGCTCGATGTCCTCGATCCAGCCGTGCATCGCTGTTCCCAGGAGTCGAGAACGTCGACCGAGCTACCGGCGAGGCGTGGGGATCGCACCGAACAGGGCCTCTGGATGTCCGGCGTGGGCCGACACGGTGGAGCAGTCGTCTGCTTCGGGCCTGGTAGCGGCGACGATGTGCCGCGTCTAGCGCAGGCGCCACTCCACGCGCTCGCCCGAGGCGAATCGCTGCTGGCCTTCTGCGAGCGCCTCGGGGTCGTTGCCGAGACCGACAAAGGCCCACCCGAGCCCGAGCGCCTGGCCCCGTGACAGCTCGCGCCCGGCCCAAAGGGCACGCAGGGTTCCCTGGACAGCGACGGGGTGGGCCTTGGCGATGACGCCCGCCGCCCACCCGGCCCGCTCGCGCAGCTCGGCGGCCGGTACGACCTCGGTGACGAGGCCGATCTGCAGGGCGCGCTGAGCGCTCATGCGCTCCTCGCTGCCGAGGAGCGTCAGGCGGACCAGGTCGCCGAAGGGCATGCGGCCCGTCATCTGCAAGGGCTCGAAGGCCGCGGCCATGTTGAACGTCAGGTGCGGGTCGAAGAACGTGGCGTGTTCGGCGGCGATGATGAAGTCGACCTCGCCCAGCATGTAGAAGGCACCGCCACACGCGATCCCGTTCACCGCCGCGATCACCGGCTTCCACAGGTCGTTGCTCTTCGGCCCGAGGTTCTCGCCGGGGTCGTCGAACATGAACGGCGTCGTCCCCGAGCCGATGTGCACGGCCTCGCTGTCGTCCTCCGGGCCGGCGCTGCCGTCGGTCGCCGTCGAATAGCCGGCGCGGCCGGGCCTGGGGCCGTCGGCCATGGCCTCGGAGCGGTCGATGCCCGTGCAGAAGGCCCTCTCGCCCGCCCCCGTGAGCACGACGACCCGGACCGCGTCGTGGCGCCGTAGCCACCGCCACAGTGTCCGCAGCTCGCGCTGCATGGTCGTGTTGAAGGAGTTGAGGACCTCGGGCCGGTCCAGCGTGACCCGTGCCACGCCCTCGGACTCCTCGTAGCCGAGCGTCTCGAACTCGGGCATCGCCCTTCCTCGCCGTGGTTGCCGTGCCCGCGGTGTCCCGTGCGGGGCCGCGGGCACGGTAGCAGGGGCAGTCGGCGGCCGGCACGCCGAATCGGTCCGGCAGCCGGTCCGGGCGCGGGGCCAGCGGGCTGGGCGGCGGTCCCAGCGGGCGGGCGGGCGGCGGTCCCAGCGGGCGGCCCCGGCGGGCGGGCGGGAGTCGCACCCCTCGGGCGACCCCGGCTACCTTGTCGCTCCGGGTCGCTCCGGCGACGGCACGGGGAGGACCAGATGTCAGACGACGAGCTGCGCAAGATCATCGGCAAGCCGATGAGCAAGTCGAAGGTGGTCGTCGAGCGTGGCCCCGTGGCGAACTTCGCCACGGCGGTGTGCGACCCCAACCCCGTCTACCGCGACCCGCGGGCGGCCGCCGAGGCCGGTCTGAAGGCCATCCCGGTCCCGCCGACCTACCCCTTCGTCATGCAGACCTGGGGCGAGTTCCCCGAGGACCAGCCGGCGGACCGGCCCAAGGGCAACCCGCTCGGCGAGGTGATCGGCCCCCTCATGGCCAAGGGGGGCATCATCCTCCACGGCGAGCAGGAATTCATCTACCACCGTCCCGTGTTCGTCGGCGACGTGCTGGTCGGTGAGGGCCACGTCGTGGACGCCTATGCCAAGGAGTCGAAGGGCAAGACGATGACCTTCGTGGTCACCGAGACGGTGTGGCGTGACGACAAGACCGGTGATCCCGTCGTGACGTCGCGCTTCAACGTGATCCATCGCGCCTGACGACCGACAGCTCCACCGCCGGGCCGACTGACGCCCCGATCACCCGACACGGGGCCGCCTGAGCGCCCCGCGCACGGCTGCCCGACGGCGCGTGCCGGGCTGCCCGAGCGCTGGCATGGCGCTTCCCGAACACCGCCTCCCCCTCGGTCGGGGCGTCGGTGCGCCGCTGATCGGCGAGGATGGAGCCGTGGTGCCGCCCCCGGTCCCCGCGCTGTTCGACGCCGCGCACCGGCGGTTGACGACGGGCATCGTGCTCGTGGTGTCGTTCATCGCCTTCGAGGCCATCGGGGTCGCCACGGCGCTGCCCGCCGTGCTGGCCCACCTCGGTGGCGTCCGCCTGTACGGGTGGGCCTTCAGCGCCTTCATGCTGGCCCAGGTGGCGGGGATCGTCGTCTCGGGCCCGGTCGTCGACCGGGTGGGGATGGCCCGCCCGCTCACGGCGGCGGTGGCCCTGTTCGCCGCGGGACTTCTGGTCGGCGGCCTGGCGCCCTCCATGCTGGTGCTCGTCCTCGGCCGTGCGGTCCAGGGGACCGGCGCGGGAGTCATCGCCGTCACCATCAACGTGGCCGTCGGGCGCGGCTACCCGCCGTCGTTGCGCCCCAGGGCCTACGCCGCCATGTCGAGCGCCTGGGTCGTCCCCGGTGTGGTCGGGCCCGTCATCGCTGGCCTGGTCGCGCAGCACCTCACCTGGCGACTGGTCTTCCTCGCGCTCGTCCCCGCCGTGGTTGTGGGAGCCGCCATCGCGCTGCCCGCGCTACGGCTCGCCGACGCCGCCACCGCGTCGACCGTCGGCAAGGTCCCGGGCGAGCCCGACGCGTCCGCCCGCCGGCCCGGGGTCCTCGTCGCCTTGACCCTGGCGGTGGGGAGCGCGCTCGTCCTGGACGCGCTGGCCACCCGTCACGCCGTGCTGGCCGCCGTCCTCGCCGTCGGCGGCCTCGCCCTCGCCGCTCCCGCGCTGGTGCGGGTCATCCCGACACGCGTCGCACCGCCGGCCTCGCGCCAGCTCGGTGCCATGGCGGTCGGTGCGCTGGCCAATCTGGCGTTCTTCGGGGCCGAGGCGTTCCTTCCGCTGTCCCTTGTGTCGCTGCACCATCGCAGCCTGACGGAGGCCGGCATCGTGCTCACCGCGGCCTCGCTCACGTGGACGGTGGGGACGTGGGTGCAGGCCCACACCCAGGACCGTCTCGGCCCGCGCGTGCTGTCGGCGGCCGGGCTGGGACTCGTGGCCGTGGGGGTGGCCGGCGTCGCCGCGCTGGGATGGTCCGGAACCCCATGGTGGACGGCGTTCCCGGCGTGGGCCGTCGCCGGCGGTGGCATGGGGCTGGCCTACGCCACCACCACGCTCGTCGTGGTGTCGGCCGCGGGCCCCGGGCGCCAGGGCGGCCCCGTCGCCGCCATGCAGGTGCTCATCACGCTCGGCATCGCCGTGGGGGCCGGCGCGGGCGGCGCCGCCCTGGCCTGGTCGGTGGCCCTGGGGCACGGCAGGGCGCCCGGACTCAGGCTCTTCGACTCGGCCGTGGTGGTGGTGGCGCTCGTGGGCGTCGCCCTCACCGCCACGGTGCCCCGGCGGGTCCCGGTGCACGCCGCCGAACCTGGCGCCGGCCCTGGCGCGGGTGGTGCCGTCCCCGTCCCGACCCCCGCACCGCCCGGTCCCGGCACCGTGCCACCGACCGCCACGGACGAGAACGGGTTATGAAGCCCCAGGTCGGCGGGTGCTAGAACGAACGAGGTGAAGACCTCACTGCTGACAGGTCCGCAGTGGGTCGCGGTGCTGCGCATCGGCCTGGGGCTGTGGTGGCTGGAGAGCTTCCGCCACAAGAACCTCGAGGCCTGGATCAAGCGACAGGCCGGGATCAACTGGGCGGCCGACATCGCCGGCAAGCACCGCTGGAAGGTCGTGGGAAGAGGATTCGACGCCGTGGTCAAGCCCCACCCGAAGGCCATGACCTGGGTGGTGCTCATGAGCGAGCTGAGCCTGGGCGTCGGGCTCGCCTTCGGCTTCCTCACACCGGTGGCGGCATTCGCCGGCATCGCCCTCAACCTCGTGTACTTCGTGCTGATGATCCATGACTGGGCCGAGCAGGGGCAGAACCTGATGATGGTCCTGGCCGCCGCCGTGGTGCTCGGGGCGCACGGTTGGCAGGTGTGGTCCATCGACCACGCCATCGGCTGGTTCTGACCGGCCGTCCACACAGACAGGGAGCAGGAGCATGCCGATCGGCATCGGGGAGGACCACGAGGCGCTGCGTCGGACGGTCCGCCGCTGGCTCGAGGCGCGCTGCCCGCCCGAGGTGCCCCGGGCGCTGCTCGACGCCGACGTCGAGACGGTGCCGGCGTTCTGGGACGAGCTGGCGGCGCAGGGATGGCTCGGGATCCACGTGGCCGAGGAGCACGGCGGCCAGGGCTTCGGCATGCTCGAGCTCGCCGTCGTGGTGGAGGAGCTGGCGCGAGCCGTGGCCCCCGGGCCCGTGGTGCCCACGATGCTGGTGGCTGCGGTCGTCTCGGCCGGCGCCGACGACGCCCAACGCAAGGCGCTGCTGGCGCCGCTCGCCGACGGCACGTGCCCGGCCGCCGTCGCCCTTCCCGGGAGCGGCGCGCTCGACGGCGTGCGTCGCGACGACGGCACCCTGGCCGTGACCGGGGAGCTGCGCCCCGTGCTCGGAGCCGCGCTGGCGCGCCGGCTGCTCGCGCCCGTGGCCGTCGCCGGCAGGGGAGCCGACCCCGTGGTGGTGTGGTGCCTCCTCGACATCGGCGGGGGGGTCGCCGTGGACGGCCTGCCCAGCCTCGACCCCACCCGACGTGTCGCCGCCGTTCGGGTCGAGGGCGTGGTGGTGGCCCCGGAGCGCCAGCTACCACTGGTGTCGACCACCGTCGTCCGCCACTTGGCCCTCGTGGTCGCCGCCGCGGAGTGCGCCGGCGGCTCGCGGTGGTGCCTCGAGGTGGGCACCGAGCATGCCGTCAACCGCCGGCAGTTCGGCCGTCCCATCGGCCAGTTCCAGGCGGTCAAGCACCGCCTGGCCGACATGCTCGTCACCGTGGAGCAGGTCACGGCCTTGGCGTGGGACGCGGCCCAGGCCGCCGATTCCGGCGATGCCTCGCAGGCGGGGCTGTCCGCCGTGCTGGCGGGCGCCCTGGCCCTCGACGCCTACGTCGAGTGTGCCAAGGGGTGCATCCAGGTGCTCGGGGGCATGGGCTTCACCTGGGAGCACGACGCCCACCTGCACCTGCGGCGGGCGCTGTCGTTGCGCCAGCTGGTGGGCCCCAGCCCCGGTCTGCGGGTGGAGGCGTCTCGCGCCGCCATGGGGGGCAGCCGGCGCGGGCTCGCCATCGAGCTCCCCGAGGAGGCCGAGCGCATCCGGGAGGAGGTCCGAGCCGTGGTCGCCGAGGTGGCGGCCGCCGCCGACCCGACGCAACGGCGCCGGCGGCTGGTCCAGACCGGGCTCCTCACGCCTCACTGGCCGGTCCCCTGGGGGCGTGGCGCGGGGCCGGTCGAGCAGCTCGTGATCGACGAGGAGCTGGCGGCTGCCAAGGTGCACCGGCCGAACCTGGCCGTGGGGGCGTGGGCGCTGCCGACCATCATCGCCCACGGGACGCCCGAGCAGCAGGAACGCTGGGTGGGCCCGACCCTGCGCGGGGAGCTCGTGTGGTGCCAGCTCTTCAGCGAGCCGGGGGCGGGCAGCGATCTCGCCGCCCTGTCGACCAGGGCCACGCGCCATGACGGCGGGTGGGTGCTCGACGGCCAGAAGGTGTGGACATCGGTCGCCATGCGCGCCGACTGGGGGATCTGCCTGGCGCGCAGCGACCCCGACGCCCGCAAGCACGAAGGCATCACCTATTTCATCGTGGACATGCACAGTCCCGGCATCGAGGTGCGCCCGCTGCGCGAGATCACCGGCGACGCCATGTTCAACGAAGTCTTCTTCACCGACGTCTTCGTCCCCGACGACTGCGTCGTCGGGCAGGTGAACGGCGGGTGGCGCCTGGCGCGCACCACCTTGGCCAACGAGCGGGTGTCGATGTCGTCGGGCGCCACCTTCGGCTTCGGGATCGAAGCCATCCTGAAGTCGCTGCGGGGAGCCGAGGACGAGGACCCCGTCGTGCTCGACCATCTCGGCCTGCTGATCGCCGAGGCGCAGTCGGTCGCCCTGCTGGGCGCCCGCACCACGCTCCGGTCGGTGTCCGGCGTCGAGCCCGGGCCCGAGGCCAGTGTGCGCAAGTTGCTGGGTGCCGAGCACGAGCAACGGGTGCAGGAGCTCGGGCTGACCTTGCTGGGGGCGCGGGGCGCCACCACCGAGGACGACGCCGGGCGCTGGAGCCAGGGGTTCCTGTCCACCCGCTGCCTGACCATCGCCGGGGGCACGAGCGAGGTCCAGCGCAACGTCATCGGCGAGCGGATCCTGGGCCTGCCCCGCGACCCCGAGCCCGGCGGTTGAGGCCGGCGACCCGGGCCGGAGCGGTTTGACAGCGCACGGCGACGACGCCCAAGCTGCGTCAACGGTCGAGGAGGGACGAGGAATGGGCGAGGCCACGCTGCACTTCGAGGACGTCAAGGAGGGCGACGAAGCCCCGGTGAAGCGCCACACGCTCACCCGGACGGACCTCGTCCGCTACGCGGGCGCGTCGGGCGACTACAACCCCATGCACCACGACGAGGTCCTGGCGACCGGCGCCGGCCAGCCCAGCGTCTTCGGTCACGGCATGTTCTCGATGGGCTTGCTCGGCACGGCCCTGACCGATTACGTCGGGCCCGGGAACGTGACCACCTACAAGGTGCGCTTCTCCCGCCAGACATGGCCGGGAGAGGAGCTCACGACCAAGATCGTGGTCACCGGCAAGCGGGTCGACGACGGCCGGCAGCTCGTCGACTTCGAGTGCAGCCTGGCGAACGCCGACGGCGAGGTGAAGGTGGTCGGCGAGGCCACCGCGGAGCTCCCGGGCAACGCGTGATCCCGCCGGGCGGGCGCCGGCGAGCGGCCCCCTGCGAGCGGCCCCCTGCGAGCGGCCTCCTCGTGAACAACCCCCGTGCGAGCGGCCCCGGATAAGGTCCCGGGGACGAGACGCCGCCGGAGGGAGTGGGTGTGCCCGCCATGAAGCGGATCGCAGGGGTGGCCGGACCGGTGCTCGCGCTGTGTTCGCTGTCGGCAGCGTGCGGGAACGCCCCGGTGACGGTCTCGACGGCGGGGAACACCGACGGGGTGCTCCCGGAGGAGATCGTCGTCGGTGCCCTGGCGTCGCAGACGGGCCCGCTCCCCGCCGACTTCGCGCCGGTCATCACCGGAGCGCAGGTCTATCTCGACATGGTGAACGCCGCCGGGGGCGTGAACGGGCGGACCATCAAGCTCGCCTACAAGCTCGACGACTTCTCGAGCCCGTCGACGGACGCCAGCCAGGCGCGCACGCTCGTCGACCAGGACCACGTGTTCGCCGTCGTGGCCGTGGCGACGCCGTCGTTCACGGGGGCGGGCTACCTGGCCTCCCACAACGTGCCCACCTTCGGGCTGAACGTCAACCCCAACAGCCAGTGGGGCGCAGGGCCGAGCATGTTCGGCAACACGGGCTCGTACACCGACTTCGGCGGGACGCAGTTGCAGGCCGCATTCCTGGCCGAACAGCACCACGTGCGCTCCGCCGCGGTGGTGGCCTACAACGTGGCCCAGTCCCAGCAGGGCTGCCAGGGCGTCGAGCGTTCCTTCGAGCGCTACGACGTGCCGGTGGGGTTCCAGGACACGAGCGTGCCGGCACCGGCCATCGACCTGCACGCGGACGTCAACCGGATGCGGGCGGCACACGTCGACATGGTGGCGTCGTGCATGGACCTCGGGGCCAACATCCTCCTGGCGCAGACCATGCAGCAGGCAGGGATGACCGGCGTCGTGCAGTACTGGTTCAACGGCTACGACCCCACGGTGCTCCGCCAGTTCGCACCGGTGATGCAGGGCACCTACTTCCTCCTGTCGCACGTGCCGTTCGAGGTCACCCAGCTCTACCCCGGCCGGTACCCGGGCATGGACCGCTTCCAGGCGATGCTCAAGCGCTATGCCCGGGGCACCGGACCGTCGGAGGCCGCCCTGGCCGGGTGGACGGGCGCCGACCTGTTCGTGGCGGGTCTGCGCGCCATCGGCACGAACGTGACCCGGAGCCGCCTGGTGGCGGCCATCAACCGGATCAGCGACTTCACCGCCGACGGCATCGAGCCCCCCATCAATTGGCGCGTCGCCCACAAGCCGGCCAACGGCCCCACCAACTGCACCGCCTTCGTCCAGGTCCAAGGGGAGAAGTTCGTACCCGTGTACGGGACCCCGCCCAGCGTGTTCAGCTGCTTCCCCATCCGCCCGCCGGCGACGGGGCCCATCACGCGCGTGGTGCCGGTCCCGGCCGGGGTGCCGCCGTTGTCGCGGGCCGCCCGGTGAGCCACTTCCTCTCCTACGCCCTGCCCGGCATCCCCTACGGGTGTGCCTACGCGCTGATGGCGGTGGGCCTGGTGCTCACCTACAAGGCGTCGGGGGTGTTCAACCTGGCCTTCGGTGCTCAGGCATACGTGTCGGCGGTGGTGTTCTACGTCGCCGTGCACGACGGTTGGCCCAAGTGGGCGGCCTTCGTCGTCGCCGTGGTGGTCCTCGGCCCCGCCCTCGGCCTGGTGCTCGACCGGCTCCTGTTCCGCTACACCCGCACCGCGCCCCCGCTCGTGAAGCTGGTGCCCGCACTCGGCCTGCTGATCGCCATCCCGAGCATCGCGCAGATGGTGTTCGGGACGGCCCCTCGTCGCTCGCCGCCGGCCCTGTTGCTGAGCCCGAACCACGTGTACTTCCACGCGGCCGGGCTCGGGGTGACGGGCGAGGAGCTGGCGACCACGGTCGTCACCGTCGTCGTCGTCGGGGCTCTGGCGTTGTTGTTTCGTTCCGGCACGATCGGCTTGCGCATGCGTGCCGTCGTCGAGAGCCCCCGCATGACCGAGCTGGCGGGGATCAGGGCGGACCGTGTCGGGGCCTTCGCATGGATGCTCTCGAGCCTGTTCGCCGGGCTGAGCGGCGTTCTGCTGGGGGGCGTGTACACCGACGTGAGCGCGTCGAACTTCACCGCGCTGCTGGTGGCCGCCATCGCCGCCGCCGCCGTGGGGGGCTTCTCGAGCCTGCCGTTGACCCTGGTGGGCGGGGTGGGCCTCGGCGTGGCACAGGAGGTGATCGGCGGCTACCTGCCCTCGGGGACGATCCTGTCGTCGGGCCTGCGGCCGGCGTTCCCGTTCGTCGTCCTGGCCGTGCTCCTGGTGGCGCGCCGGACCTTCCGCCAGGGGAGCACCGCCGGTGACCCCCTCGCCGCCTGCGACCCGCCCCCGGCCTCGATGCGCCCCCCGCCGCGCATGACCGAGGTGGCCCTCGGGACGAGAGCCTTCAGCGGCGCCGTGGCGGTGGTGTTCGTGATCACCGCGCTGGTGCTCGTCCCGGGGAATTGGGAGTTCACCCTGACCCAGGGCCTGGTGCTGGCGACGGTGTTCCTGTCGGTGACCGTCCTCACCGGCATGGGGGGACAGATCTCGCTGTGCCAGGCCGTGTTCGCCGGCGCCGGCGCCTTCACCGCCGGCCAGCTCGCCACCCACTTCGACGTGCCCGTCATGATCGGCACGATCGCAGGAGGACTGCTCGCCGCCGTGGTCGGTGCCGTGGTGGCCTTGCCGACGCTGCGGCTCGGGGGCATCGCCCTCGCCATGCTCACGCTGTCATTCGCGCTCGTGGCCGATAACGTCCTGTTCGCGTACCCGTGGGCGGGGAACGGCGCGAGTGGCGTCACGGTCCCGCGGCCCACCATCGTCGGGCTCAGCTTCGCGGGGAACGGGGCCTTCTTCTGGCTCGCGCTGGTCATCCTGGCCATCACGGCAACGGCACTGCGGCTGATGCAGAGCGGCACCGTGGGCGAGGAGCTTGCCGCCTTCCGGGGGTCGGAGACCGCGGCCCGGTCCATCGGCATCGACGTGCGTCGATTGCGCGTCACCGCCTTCGCCCTGTCAGCGGGCGTGGCGGGCCTGGGCGGCGCGCTCTACGGATCGCTCCAGCAGTCGGTCTCGCCCAACGACTTCAACTACCAGTTCTCCCTTCTCTTCGTGGTGATCGTGGCGACCGTGGGCGTGTACTCGGTCGCCGGCGCCATCGAAGCCGGCATCGCCTACACGGTGCTGCAGCAGGCCGTGAACAATCTCCCCAGCCGCTACGGGTCGTTGTTGGCGCTCGTCTTCGGTGCTGCCGCGCTGACGTACGTCCGGCATCCCGAGGGTGTGGTGGCGTTCGCCAAGCGGTGGATTCTCGACCGCGCCGAGCAGTTCGCCCACTTCCTGCAGCGCAATGACGAGCCGGGTGGTCCCGGCGCAGACGGTCCGGGCGCGCGTGGCGTCGACGTGGGCGCGCCCGGCGCCCTTCGCGCCGGTGGCCCCGATGCCGCCGCGGCGGGGGGGTGAGCGGTGCCACTGCTCGTGGCCGACGGCATCTCGAAGCGCTTCGGGGGCATCGAGGCCCTGAGCCGGCTCAGCCTGTCGGTCGACCCGGGCGAGGCGGTCGGCATCGTGGGCCCGAACGGGGCCGGCAAGACGACATTGTTCAACTGCCTGTTCGGCCTGCTGCACCCCGACTCCGGCACCGTCACCTTCGACGGCGTCCGCATCGACGCGCTGCCGACGTTCCGCCGGGCGCGGCTCGGGATCGGGCGCACCTTCCAGCGCCTCGAGCTGTTCACGGGCATGACCCCGCGCGAGCACGTCCTCGTGGCGGAACGGGTTCGCACCGGGCGGGGACGCCTGTGGAAGGACGTCGTCGGCCTGGGCCGTCCCGGCGCCGACGACCAGCGGGTGGCCGAGGAGCTCTTGACCCTGGTCGGCCTGGCGGACGTCGCCGACGTCCCGGTCGAGGCGCTCGCCCTCGGGACCGGCCGCCTCGTGGAGCTGGCGCGGGCGCTCGCCGTCCGCCCGCGCCTGCTCATGCTGGACGAACCCTCGTCGGGGCTCGACGACACCGAGACGGCGGCCATGGTGGCGATCCTCGCCCGTGTCCGCCGCGAGCGGGGCACCGCCGTGGTCCTCGTGGAGCACGACCTCGACATGGTCGCCGCCACCGTCGACCGGTTGGTCGTGCTCGACTTCGGGAGGCTCATCGCCGACGGGCCGGTCGACCGCGTGCTCGCCGACGCCGGGGTGCGGCGCGCCTACCTCGGGGAGAAGGCATGATCTCGCCGGCGCCGTTGCTCGAGGTGCGCGACGTCGACGCCGTCTACGGCCCGTACCGCGCCCTGTTCGGCGTGTCGTTCTCCGTGGCCGAGCGCTCGGCGGTGGCACTGGTGGGGGCGAATGGGGCGGGGAAGTCGACCGTGGCCCGCGTGGTCTCCGGTCTGGTGCGGGCCTCGTCCGGCAGCGTGCATTTCGCCGGGGAGGACATCACGCGCTACCCGGCCTGGCGCATCGCCCGCCTCGGCCTCGCCCATGCGCCCGAGGGCCGGGCCGTCTTCGGGTCGCTCACGGTCGAGGAGAACCTGGTGCTGACGTTCCGGCAGGCGGTCGGCCGCCACGGCGTGGCGGGGGCGCTCGCCCGGGCCTACGACGCCTTCCCGCGCCTCGGCGAGCGGCGGCGCCAGCCTGCCGGGACGCTGTCCGGGGGCGAGCAGCGCATGCTGGCACTGGCCAAGGTCCTGGCCGTGCCCCAACGCCTGCTCGTGGTGGACGAGCTGTCGCTCGGCCTGGCGCCGGTCGTCGTCGACGAGGTCTTCGCGGGACTGCGGACCATTCTCGAGGCCGGGACGGCGTTGCTCGTCGTGGAACAGCACGTGGACCGGGCGCTGTCGCTCGCCGACGAGGTGGTGATGCTGGCCAAAGGGCGAGTGGTGCGTCAGGGGCCTGTCGCCGACGTCGGCGCCGACGTCACAGATCTCTTGCCGGCGCGGGCTACGGCGTTGAGTACGGAGACGGGACCGGTGGCGGAGCCGGGCTCGGGCTCGGGCTCGGAGAGCTGACCCGGGGCTCGCACCGCGGACCGGGGGAGGGGCGGCCGAGCACCCCATGCTGCGCCTTCAGGTCCGCCACCGGGCGAGGGGCCAGACCGTCACCGCCCCGAGGCCCGTCGGGGGGCGCACCCGCGGTGCGCCCCCCGGACGTGGCTCAGGTCGAGCGGTTCAGCCTGGACCGTTGCCGCGCAGTGGCGCCCCGGCTCGGGCGGACCGCGGTCCGAGCCTGTCGACGCCCCGAGCGGGATCGGATCAGCAGCCGGTAGGGCTGCCGGTCTTGCCGGCCGCCTGGTAGAAGAGGCCGAGCAGACCGCAGATCGTGGCCTTGGCGACGAGCCAGTGGCCGTCCACGAACACGGCGTACCCCTGGGAGTTGGGCAGGATGGCGGTGCCCGTGGTGCCCAAAATGTCGTAGACGACCTTGGCGCACGGCGAGGGCAACGACGCCTGGCGACAGGTCGTGGCGGTCAGCACCTTGACGCTGTCGATCTTGGAGCCCGCCGACGAGGACGCCAGCGACGAGGACAGGGCATCCTGCAGGGCCGACTGGACTTGCGCGCCGTTCTGGATGACCGCCACCTTGCCGGCGACATCCGGGTTGGCCAGGTTGAAGAGCGTGTTGTAGGCGGCGCCGATGTCCGTCGACTCGGTGGCGGGGTTGAAGGTCACCGCCGTGGTCGTGCTGGCTGCGGTGGTGCCGGAGCTGCCGCACGCCGCCGCGCCCAGCGACAACGCCGCAATGACGGCCGTGGCCACGACCCGCCCCCGGCGCCCGGTCGGGCGCCGGCGCCCGACGACGCCGTCACTGCCTTGCGGTCCTTGCATCATCTGGGTCCTCCCCTTTGGTCAGGGTCAGCGTGCCGCTCCCCGTCTGGCTGCCCGAGGTTATCTGTATCGCCGCCGCCGTACCTGACATTCTCGTCAGGGACCGTCGACCCGGCCCCCGGGCCCGCCGCGCCGGCCAGGGCCTCGGCGACGTCGGCCTCCGACGGGGTGATCCCGAACACCGAGGGGGGCACCATCCGCAGAAGGCCCGAGACCGCCGCCTGGACGACGCCGACCGCCCGGTACCAGGGGGGGACGAAGACCTCGAACCGGTCCCGCTCGACGGCGTCGATGACCGCGCCGGCCACCCGGGACGCCGGGACCTTGCGGGGCCAGTGCCGCTGGTAGTCCGCGCCCCGGGTGTCGAAGAACCCCGTGTCGACGGGGCCGGGGTCGATCAGCGACACGCCCACGCCCGTGCCGTGGAGCTCCAGGGCCAATGACTGGCTGTACCCCACCACGGCGAACTTGGTGGCCGAGTACGCCGCCTCCCCCGGCGCCGCGAAGCGCCCGGCCACCGACGCCACGTTCACGATGTGCCCGCGCCCGCGTTCGAGCATGCCCGGCAACACGCTGGCCGTGGCGTACACGGTGCCCAGGTAGTTGATGGCCATCACCCGCTCGAACGCCTCGACCGGCACCTGCGTCACCGTCCCCGCCGCGCCGAGACCCGCGTTGTTGACGAGGATGTCCACCGGCCCGAGGGCGCCCGCCAGCGCCGCCAGCGCCGCCTCGAGCTGCCGCCGGTCGGCGACGTCGGCTGCGGCGACCGCCCCCGAGCGGCTGCCGCCGAGGGCGTGCAGGGTGGCGTCGAGGTCCTCGCGGTGGCGCGCCACGAGGCCGACCCGGGCGCCCCGGGCGACAGCTTGCTCGGCGATGGCCCGACCGATCCCCTTGGAGCCCCCGGTGACCACGGCCACGGACCGCTCCCACCGCATCCCGTGACGACCCACTCGGCCACCGTACTCAGCGGGCGCGGGCACGTCGGCATCCGCTGGCCACGGCCGCGCCGGCGGGGCGCGTGACCCCGGCGGCTACCATGCGGCACCGGCGGCCGGATCGCAACGGGAGGGGCGCACGTTGGCGAGCACTTCTGCGGATGCCGGCGAGCTGATCGACGCCAGAGCCCTGGCGGCGGCGTCGACGGTCGAGGGCCTCGCCGCCCGTGCGGACGAGCTGGTGCGCTCGATGGAAGACCCCACGGCTCTGCTGGCCAAGCCGTGCTCGTCCATGCGCGAGGCCCCGGACGTGCTCAGCTGCTTCGGCATGCTGCTCGGGGCGCTGGCACCGCTCCCGGGGATGTCCGTGCTCGATTTCGGGGCGGGGAGCTGTTGGACGTCGCACTTCATGACCCAGCTGGGCTGCCGGGTCGTCGCCATGGATGTCTCGGCGGCCATGCTCGACCTCGGCCGGCGCCGCTACGAGCAGCAACCGGTGTTCGGGGCGCGGCCGGCGCCGGTGTTCTCGCTCTTCGACGGCCGCACGATGGACCTCGCAGACGAGAGCGTCGACCGCATCATGTGCTTCGACGCGCTGCACCATGTCCCCAACGTGGCGGAGGTCATCGCCGAGATGGGCCGGGTCCTGCGGCCGGGGGGAGTGGCGGGCTTCTCCGAACCCGGCCCCAACCACTCTCGTGACGCGCAGTCCCAGCACGAGATGCGGCGGTACGGCGTTCCGGAGTTCGACCTCGTGCTCGAGGACGTCTGGCGTCACGCGTCACGCTCCGGGTTCGAAGAGCTGTCCGTGGCCATCTTCAACCCCGCCCCCCAATGGGTCGGCCTCGAGCAGTTCACCGCGTTCCTGGCCGGCGGTGCCCCGGCGACGACGGGGGCGGCCCGGGCGGCCCGGGCGGCCCGGGCAGCCCGCGCTGCCACGGGGGCACCGCGCTCGCTCGGTGACAAGGCGCTCTCCCGGCTGCGCACGCTCGGCCGCTTCGCCGCCGAAGCCCGTCATGTCGACGCGGCCCGGGCGGGCTACCGCCATCTCGCCCACGTGCGGGGCACGCTCCACAACCGGCGCATGTTCCTGCTGCGCAAGGCCGGGCACGAGGCGACCGACAGCCGCGAAGTGTCGGGCCTAGCGGCCGACCTGTCGGTGGAGGGCCTGGAATTCGTGCCGGCCGGGGGGACGACGACGGTGCGCGGGACCTGCCGCATCCGCAACACGGGCCGCAACCGGTGGCTGGCGTCCTCGGCGGGTCTGGGTGCGGTGCTGCTCGGGTTGCGCGTCGGGCGCGGGGCGCACCCGGCCGCCGACCACGGCCGGGTCCCCCTGCCCGGTGACGGGATCGTCGATCCCGGGGCCGTCGTGGTCGTGCCGTTCTCCACCGAGGTCCCCACCCCGGCGCCCGGGGAGGAGCCCGTCCGCCTCGAGCTCGACCTCGTCTCCGAGGGCATCATCTGGTTCGCCGAGGTGCGTGGGCACCCTGTGCAGATCCTCGTCGGCGCACCCTGAGGCGACCGGCGCCCGGTGCACCGCGGCGGCAGCGCCCCGGCGGGCAGCGCCCCGGCGGGCAGCGCCCGGGCTGGCTGCGCCCGGGGGGCCGGGTCCCCGGCTCAGAAGAAGCTGAAGGGCGGCAGGCCCGACGAGTGCGAGGAGAAGAGGGTGGACTTGTTGTCGGCCAGCTCCTTCGGCGTCCACCTGGTGTCGCGCTTGAGCTGCCCGGCGGGCTGCCACCCCTTGACGACCCACACCGAGCCGCCGAACACCACGAAGTTCTGGCCGTTCACGTCGGCCGCCTCGTCCGAGGCGAGGAACGCCACGAGCGGTGCCACGTTCTCGGGGCCGAAGGCGTCGAACTTGCCCTCCTCCACCTTGGCCATCTCGCCGAAGAGGTCCTCGGTCATGCGGGTGCGGGCCCGGGGAGAGATGGCGTTGACGGTGACGCCGTAGCGCTCCAGCTCACGGCCCAGGATGATGGTCATCGCCGCGATGCCCGCCTTGGCCGCGCCGTAGTTTGCCTGCCCGGCGTTGCCGAAGAGGCCGGCCTCGGACGCGGTGTTGATGATACGGCCGGAGACCTCCTCGCCTGCCTTGGCGCGGTTGCGCCAGTGGATGGCGGCGAAGTGCGCGGTGGCGAAGTGGCCCTTCAGGTGCACACGGATCACGTCGTCCCAGTCCGACTCGTCCATGTTGAAGCTCATCTTGTCGCGCAGGATGCCGGCGTTGTTGACGAGGATGTCGAGCTTGCCCCAGGTGTCGACGGCCTGGGTGACGAGGCTCTCGGCGCCGGCCCAGGAGCTCACGTCGTCACTGTTGAGGGCGGCCTCGCCTCCGGCGGCGACGATGTCCTGCACCGTCTGCTCGGCAGGGTGGACGTCGCTGCCCTCGCCCGACCGGGACGCGCCGATGTCGTTGACGATCACCTTGGCTCCCTCGGCGGCGAGCAGGAGGGCCTCTTCCCGGCCGATCCCGCGCCCGGCGCCGGTGACTATGGCGGTCTTCCCGTCGAGCATACCCATCAGGTGTCCTCCTGCTTCTGCTTCACAGCCTCGTGTTCACAGCCTCGTGCCCCCGGCGCCCGGGTCCCGCGTCACGTTGACGTCGGATCTGGAACCCGGGCAGCATGGCCGATGGCGCTCGCCAGGGTCAACACGGCCGGGGCGCCCGACGACGGCACCGAGCGAACGAGGCAGGCACCATGGCGACCCGCTTTGATCTCCCGACACCCGACGACTTCACCCGCCCGTGGTGGGACGCCACGGCGGAGGGGCGCCTCATGATCTCCCGCTGCTCGACGTGCGGCGAGGCGCACTACTACCCCCGGCCCTTCTGCCCGCGCTGTGGGGCCGAAACGGTGTCGTGGGAGCGGGCCAGCGGGGACGCCACCCTCTACACCTGGTCGATCGTGTACCAGAACGACCTTCCCCCGTTCAACGAGCGGGTCCCCTACGTCGCCGCCATGGTCGATCTCGCCGAGGGCCCGCGCATGATGACGAACGTGGTGGGGTGCGACTTCGACGATCTCCAGGTGGGGATGGCGCTACGCGTCGACTTCTCCGACATCGGCGACGGCTTCCACGTCCCCGTGTTCCGCCCCGCGGCCTAGGCGCCGGCGTCGTGGAGGAGGCCGCCGGGCGGGTCGCCCTCGTCACGGGGGCAAGCCGAGGCATCGGCCGGGCCTGTGCCCTGGCGCTCGCGGGCGACGGCTTCGACGTCGCCGTCAACTACCGGCGCGACGAGGAAGCCGCGCGTGAAACGGTGGAGGCCGTCGAGGCGCTCGGACGACGGGCCCGGCCCTACCGTGCCGCGGTCGACTCCCTCGACGACGACCGCCGCATGGTGGAGGCGGTCCTCGGGGACTTCGGCGCCGTCGACGCACTGGTGCACGCCGCGGGCATCGCCAGCCGGGGCCACGCCGTCGCCGACACCGACCCGGCCGAGCTCGAACGCGTCATCGCCGTCCATGCCCTCGGCGCCCATCACCTGTGCCGGCTCGTGGTGCCGTCGATGCGCACGCGCCCACGCGGCGATGTCGTGTTCGTGTCGAGCGTGGCCGCCCGCATGCTCGCCCCCAACGGCGCGCCGTACAACATGGCCAAGGCCGCGCTCGAGGCCTTGGCCCTGACACTCGCCAAGGAGGAGCGCCGCAACGGCATCCACGTGAACGTCGTGGCTCCCGGCCTGGTCGTCACCGAGATGGGCCGCCGCCTCGTCCGGGCCATGGGCGTCTTGGACATCTCGACCATGGACGCCACCGCGCCGTTCGGCCGGGTGTGCCGCCCCGAGGACGTGGCCGGGGTGGTGCGGTTCCTGTGCTCCGCCGAGGCCGGGTACGTGACAGGCCAGGTCATCACCGTGGACGGCGGGGGCTGATCCGGACCTGACCGGCCGCGCCCCGGGTCCGGACTCGTTCCTGACGCCGGCGTGACCCGGTCAAGGGGGGCGGCCGACCGGTCGATCCCTTATCGATGACACCGGCGGGGCCGACGGCCACCTCCCGAACGGCCGGGGCCCCGGGTCGGTCCGGTGGTGGGCACTCGGCGCGCTCGGCGCCCGTCGCCGCCGAGGTCGTCCTCGTGGCGGCGTGGACCGCCATCGGGCTCGGCGCCGCCTTCGACGAGGGCCGGTACTCGATGGACGCCGTCGCCCTCGTCACGGCAGGGACGGCCCTGCTCCTCTTCGCCGCCGCTCGCCGGTCGGTGCCGTCGGGCTCGTGGGGCACCGTGGCGGCGGTCACCGCCGGAGTGGCGGTCCTCGGTGGCTTCCACACCGACGCCGGGATCTACGGGTCCGGCGCCGCGCTCCTGGTGAGTCGCGTCCTCACGAGCGTGGCTGCCGCCGTGGTGGCGCTGTGGCTCGTCGTCGGTCTGCCGGGCCGGGCGATCGTGGCGTACGCCGCCATCGCCACCATGACGGCGTCCGGTGTCGCCATGATCATTGCCAGCCCGAGCCCCGCCATCGACGTCTGGACCATGCTCCAGGCCGCGGGCCACGGGCTGTCGCACGGCCGCGACATCTACACGCTCAAGTGGACGACTGGGATCCGCTTCGAGCAGTCGAACGGGTTCGCGTACCTGCCCGGCGCGGCAGTGCTGCTGTGGCCATTCCACGCCTTGTTCGGCGACGTCCGCTACGGGCTCCTCGCAGCCATGGCGCTCACCGCTGTCCTCCTCGTGCGCGTGCGTCCCCGCTCGTCCACGAGCCTGCTGGGCGCGCTGGTCCTCCTCCTGCCCAAGGCGATCTTCGGGTTGGAGCAGTCGTGGGTCGACCCGCTCGTCCTCCTCGGTGTCTGCGCGGCGGCATTCGCTGTGGCGCGCGGTCGGCGCGGCTGGGCGGTGGTGGCGTTTGCCGGGTGCCTCGTGTGCAAGCAGCAGGCCTGGCTCCTGCTGCCCTTGGCGTTGCTGTGGAAAGACTTCGGTTGGCGTCGGGCGCTGGTGTCTGCCGGAGCGGCCGTGGCCTTCATCGCTCCCTGGGTCATCGCCGCCCCCCACGCCTTCGTGAGCGGCGCCATCACCTACAACCTGGGCCTCCCGGCCCGCCTCGACTCCCTGTCGCTCTACACGTCGGCGCTGTCGCTCGGGTGGAACCCCGGCCTCGCCATCCTGGCGGTGTCCACCGTCGGCGCCGGGGCACTCGCCGCGTGGCGGCTGCCCCGGGACACCTACGGCTTCCTCCTCGGCTCGGCTCTGGTGATGGCCGTGTTCAACCTGACCAACAAGCAGTCCTTCTACAACGAGTGGGCGCTGGCGGCGGGCCTCGTCCTCGCCGCCATCGTGTTCGGACACGCATCGGCGCCCGACGCGCCCGTGACATGGCCCGAGTGTCCGGAACAGACCCGTGGGCCCCGTCAGGGCCGACGATGAGCCTCCTGGCAGTTCCCGGGGGTGTGGGCGGCGGCTCTCCCGGTGGCGTCAGGAGGACAGACGCGCCAGCTCGGCCACCGTCTGCAGGTTGCGCGTCGTGGCCACCACGTCGAGCGCACGTTCGAAGAAGCCGTTGTTGAGCTTGGTCCGCCCGTACCCGTCGGGGCAGTGGACGTACACCTCCCGGCCGACGATGCGGAACTCGTC
>DATKSK010000061.1 GCA_035531755.1 Acidimicrobiales bacterium
GCATCTCGACATTGCCGCGGGCACTGGTGAGCCGGGGCTGACCGTCGCCAAGCTCGCGCCGAGGGGACACGTCGTTCTGACCGACCTTGCGGCTGAGATGCTCGATATCGCGACGCGACGAGCGAACGCACAAGGGATCACCAATGTTGAGACCAAGGTGTGCAGCGCCGACGACCTGCCATTCGATGACGCGACATTCGACAGTATCTCGGTGCGGTTCGGATACATGTTCTTTCCCGACGTCGCCAAAGCGACCGCCGAGTTCGCGCGCGTGCTCAAGCCGGGCGGACGTCTCTGCTCGTCGGTATGGATCAAGCCCGAGGAGAACCCGTGGACGACGATCGCCATGCAGGCAATCGCAGCGGAGGCGGTGCTGGCGCCACCCGACCCGGACGGGCCGACCATGTTCCGGTGCGCTGCCCCGGGATATGTCAGTGCCCTGTACGAGGCCGCGGGGCTGCGCGACGTTGCCGAGTGGAACGTCGACGTCGAACTCGTGACGCGATCGCCAGCGCAGTATTGGGAGATGATCAGCGAGCACGTCTCGCTCGCAGTTGCGGCGCTTCAGCGGGTCGACGAACCGGCGCGGGAGCGGATCGCGAAAGCCGTCATCGCCAAGGTCAGCACCTACGAACAAGACGGCAAGGTAAGGATTCCGGGCGTGGCCCGCTGCATCGTCGGCACGAAGTAGGGACTCCCGAACTGCCGGTCTGACCGAACGCAAGGTGTAGATATGCCGGTGGCGCGCACCCAGCGCCTTGGATCCCAGGCGCCACACGGAGGTGCAGTCCCGCAACGGGGCGAGCCGCGCCCGGGGAAGACCGCCCTGCGTCCGCAGGATTGTGCGGCTCTCACCTCACCTTGCCGGCGAAGTCATGTCGACATGAGGCCCACGGCGCGCTCCGCCATGTCGACGCGCGTCGTCCCCACCGAGCCGGCGGCCCGGGTGAGCAGGCCGTCCACGTACACGGCCACGCTGATGGCGGCCGCCACCGGGTCGGCGACCTGGAGGGGTATCGGCTCGGTGCGCGCGTCGAGCCCGGCCGCGTCCAGAAGGGCAGCGCGTAGGCTGAGCAGCGCGTGACGGGCACCGTGCACGTCGAGGCCGCCGCGACGCATCCACAGGCTCAGCCCGAGCGGAAGCGAGAGGTTCCCCGCGGCGTGATCCTCGGGCCCGAGCACGGCGAGGCCGTGCAGGGCCTCGTGCGCGAAGCGTGTGGACCGCTGTTCGCCGACTTCGTCGGGTTGTGCGCCTGGCACCGGGAACCTCCTGGTCAGCACTCCGTCGGACCCTGTGGCCAGTGTGCTCCCCGGGTGTAACGGGGTGGTGGATCCGGGTAAGTCCTGGTCAGGGGGTCGTGACCCGTGGTTGACTGGTGGGACCCCGCCGGCGAAAGGAGCCGCCATGCCCAGGGCGATCTGGACGGGGTCGCTGAGCTTCGGCCTCGTCAACGTGCCGGTCGGGCTCTTCACCGCAACCGAGGACAAGACCGTTCACTTCAACCAGTTCCAGTCGGGGACGTCCGACCGGATCCGGCAGAAGCGCGTCAACGAGCGCACCGGCGACGAGGTGGAGTTCGCAGACGTGGTGAAGGGGTACGACCTCGGTGGTGGCGAGTACGTGATCGTCACGCCCGAGGAGCTCGAGTCCGTGGAGCCGGGCCGTACCCGCACGATCGAGATCACCGACTTCGTCGACCTCGGGGAGATCGACCCGATCTACTTCAAGTCCTCGTACTACGTGGGGCCCCAGGGCGAGCAGGCGGCGCGCCCCTACGCCTTGCTGCGCGAGGCCATGGCGGCCACGAACAAGGTGGCGATCGCCTCGCTGGTCCTGCGCACGAAGGAGCACCTCGTGGCGATCAGGCCCACCGAGTCGGTGCTCACGCTCGAGACGATGTACTTCGCCGACGAGATCCGTGACCCGGTGAACGAGCTCCCGAACCTGCCCACGGGCCTCGACTTCACCACCCGCGAGATGAACACGGCCAAGCTGCTGATCGAGTCGATGGGCAGCGCCTGGGACCCGGCGGTCTACGAGGACGAGTACCGCAAGCGCGTCGAGCAGCTGATCGACGACAAGCGCCAGGGCACGGTGGTCGTCACCGAGCGCCCTGCCGCCGCCCCGACGCCGGTCGTCGATCTCATGGCGGCCCTGCAGGCGAGCGTGGAGGCCGCCCGCTCGCACCGGCCGGGAGAACGCGTGGCCGACGCCGCCGGCACCGAGGGCACGTCACCGGCCCGGCGCCGGGCCCGGGCGGCCGCCCCGCCACCACCGGCGGCGCCGGGGGTCGACGGGGACCTGTCCACCCTCAGCAAGGCCGAGCTGCAGGCCAGGGCGGCCGCCCTCGGCGTGCCCGGGCGGTCGAGGATGTCGCGTCAGGAGCTCGAGGCGGCTCTCGCCGGCGTCCCCAGGGCGCCGAAGCGGCGCAAGGCCTCGTAGCGGGCGCCTCGGTGCCGCGCCGGGCACGGTGTGCCCGGCGGTGCCCCCCGGGGTTCCCCTGCCCTGGCGACCGGGCGGCCACCGCCGCGCCGCTCGAGTGGTCGAGGATGGCGGAGCTGTCGAGCGACCGCGCCGCCGCCCTCGTGCTGGGCGACCCGTTGGCGGCGGGTTCGACCCCATCCGGGCCGGGCACGACGTGCGACGGGGGCAGGAGCCCCCGGCGTCGGTCGAGTTCGAGGCGGCCGTCGAGCACTACGGCGACCGCTTCGTGGGCGACCGGGGGGACCTCGACCCGCGCCGAGGTCCGTGACGGGGGCGCTACGGGGTGAGGGTGCCGACGTCGCCCGGTCGGCCGCAGGTCGAGGGGGCCGGGCTCCCGTGCAGCCGGTCCGTCATCCACCGGATGATGGCGGGCACCGACACGTTCACCACCGTCCCGTGGGTCGCGCCCGGCACGTGGAGGTAGTCGACCGTGTCGCCGATGGGGCAGGCCATCGTGGTGACGTACCCGTCGGTGAGTGCCGGGGGCACGGTGGTGTCGGCGGTCCCCTGCACGACGAGCATGGGCGAGAGGTTCTTGACCCTCCCCGGGTCGTTCAGCTTGGCGTGGGCCAGCACCACGGGATTGGTGGCGGCGCCGGGCAGGAAGACGTCGCCGGCGGTGAGGTGCCGCGAGGAGATGGCGTTCACCGTGGCGTCGAGGCAGCCGTGGGGCACCACCGACGCGGCGACCTGCTCGCCGGCCGGGGTGAACAGATCCGACAGCGGGAGGTCGCGGTAGGTCCGGGCCCACGTGTACGCCACCGGGATCGTGAATTCCAGGATCCCCTGGCCGACCGACGTGTCCACCACCGACACGATGGTGCTCAGCTCGGTGGCCGGGGCGGCGGCCACCACCCCGGCGACGTGCAGGTCGGGCGCGTAGGTCGGGGCGAGCTCGCCGGCGAACAGTGCGGCGTGGCCGCCCTGTGAATGGCCGTAGATGATGACGGTGCTCGAGGTGTGCGTGCCCGGGAGGCGGTGCGCGGCGCGTGCCGCGTCGAGCACACCGCGTCCTTCGCTGGCGCCCAGGAGGTACGGGTGGATGCCGGGGGTGCCGAGGCCCTCGTAGTCGGTGGCGGCGACGACGAATCCGGCGCGCAGGTAGCTGGCCAGGCCGGGCACGAGGTACGGCCCCACCCCGCCCTGGGACGTGAACAGCGACGGGGCGCAGATCCCCGTGAACCCCGTGGTGCCGTGGGCCCACGACAGGATCGGGAAGCCCCCCGCCGGCGCCGGGCCGCCGGGCACGACGACGTAGCCCGACTCCGGGATGTCGTCGCCGTAGATCGAGCGCGAGTGGAACAGCACGCGCCACACCGTCGCCCCGGCGGGGACACCGGGGACGCCGGTGACCTTCTCGGTGCGGATGATGGTGCCGGGCGCCGCCGCCGGGAGCGGGCGCGGCGGGCTGTAGAACGCGGGGATGCCCGTGGCGTTGACGTCGGCGGCGACCGTCTTCGTGCCGGAGGACGCCGCCGCCGACGGCGTGGTGCCGCCCCCGCAGGCGGCCAGGCCCAACGCCGCGGCACCGAGGGCGGCGCCGATCGCCAGCCGGTACCGCGCCGGCCGGACGCGACGTGGGTGCGGTCTCATGGTCCCCCTTCCGGCTCCGGTGCGCGTCGGAGCGGGCGGGAGCACACTACCGCTGCGACGTCGGCGTCCCCGGTGACTCCTCGCCCACCTCTCGACGCCACCCCGGGCCCACCGGGATGACCATGCAACCCGGGGACCGCAGCCCGCGGTGGGTCCACGGTGCCGGTGTCCCTCACAGGAGCCGCCGGCCACCACCCCGCCACCACCCGGCCGCAGGGCCCGTCAGTCGGGGAAGTGCCGCTCGGCGACCACCTGGCCCACCGAGATGGAGTACGAGGCGTAGAAGCGCTGCCGCCCGAGCCGCTGGGCGGCGCGGTGCTCCGGATGGTCACGCCAGGCGTGCTGGTCCTCCAGGGTGGCGAACGTGATCACCGACACGCGCTCGCCGTCGCTCGCCTCGAACGTCTTGAAGTCCACGAATCCCGGCATCGCCCGGGCGAGGTCGAGCATGCGGGCCGCCGTGTCGTGGTACTCGGCGCCGGCCTCTGGTCGCAGGCGTGAGCGGAAGACCGTGACCACCACTGCCGCGGGTTCTCCCTCGGATGCGCCCTCGTGCACGTCGGTCAAAGGGTCGCTTCGGGTTCTTCGGCTGTTTCGAGGTGATCGGGCTGATCTGGGGAGCATGGCTGCTGGTCAGGACTCCACCAGTCCGGCGGTCCGGTGTCAAGGATCCGAGCGCCGCGTCGTCGGGGCGACGGCCCGTGGTGCCCGGCCCGGCGAAGGTCCGCGGCCTACAGCGCCAACGGCCGGATGGGGCTGAACACCAACGTCGGGTCGGTCCGCCAGTCGACCCCGGGGACGTCGATGTAGAGCTCGATCTCGTTGCCGTCGGGGTCTTTGATGTACAGGCTGTGGGTCACGGCGTGGTCGCTGGTGCCGACGACGGTGACGCCGGCGGCTTCGACCGACCGCAGCGCCTCGCGCAGCTCGTCGTCGGAGTCCCCGACCTTCAGGCCGAAGTGGTACAGCCCGAGCCGCCGCCCGGGCGGGAGGGCCTGGGCGTCCTCGCCGACCTCGATGAGCAACAGCTCGTGGTGCGTCCGGTTGGCGGGCGCGGAGAAGGCCGCGGCGGGGAAGCCGAGCTCCACGGTGGGCGCCAGCTGCCGCCACCCGAGCACGTCGCGGTAGAACGTCGCCGACCGCGCCAGGTTCCGCACGTACAGCACCAGGTGCCCGAGCTCCTTGACCTCCACCGCGCCTCCGATCCTCGTCCGGCCGTGCAGGACAACCGTGGGCGGCCACCGGCTATTCCGCGCCCGGCCCGTATGCTCGGCGCGATGGACGTCTCGGCCGAGGAGATCCGGGTGCTCGGGTGCTTGGTCGAGAAGCAGCTCACCACACCCCAGCAGTACCCGCTCACCTTGAACGCGCTGGCGTCGGCGTGCAACCAGGCCTCCAACCGCGACCCGGTCGTGGCGTACGACGAGCCGACCGTCGAAGCCGCCGTCACCAGGGCCAAGACCAAGGGGCTCGCCGGGTTCGTGCACCCTGCGCACGGCCGATCGGCCCTGCGCTTCCGCCACGCCCTCGACGAGGCCCTCGGTCTCGGCGACCGGCCGCTGGCGCTGTTGGCGGTCCTCATGCTCCGAGGCCCGCAGACCCCGGGGGAGCTGCGCGGGCGGACCGAGCGCATGGTCCCGTTCGCCGACCTGCGCGAGGTCGAGGCCGAGCTCGCCGCCCTGGCCGGCCGCGCCGAGCCCCTGGTCGCTCGCCTGGCGCGGGTTGCGGGCCAGAAGGAGGACCGCTACGCGCAGCTGCTGGGCGGCACCGCCGAGCCTGGGAGTCGCCCCGCTGCCGCGGCGACGCCGGGCGCCGCGGGCGACGGGGCCGGCGGGGCCGCGCCCTCGGGCGGGGGCCCCGACGTGGGCGATGACGCCACGACCGCCGTTCGGGGCGAAGACGGGCCGGCGGCGGGGACGTTCCCCGGCGGTCTTCGAGCCGACGTCGAGCGACTCCGGTGGGAGGTGGAACGCCTGCGGGCCGAGATCGACGGGCTCCGGCGTGACCTCGACGACCTGCGGGGACAGCTCGGGGCCTGACGGCGCGTGGCGCCGCGCCGCGCGTGCGGCTCCGGCATGATGGGACCGACCACGGCAGAATGCGGACGGAGGATCCATGGACAGTGCAGGCCGGACACCGACGATCGTCGTGGGCGTGGACGGGTCCGAGCCCTCGCGCCGGGCCCTGAAATGGGCCGCCGGGCAGGCGCAACGCACCGGCGCCGAGCTCAACGTGGTGACCACCTGGGAGTACCCCACGACCTTCGGCTGGGCCCCTCCCTACCCGCCTGCATTCGACCCCGAGGGCGACACCCGCGCCGCGCTCGAGGAGACGGTCAACGCCGTGTTGGGGCCCGAGCCGTCGGTCCCCGTGCGCCTGACGGTGGTGGAGGGCCACCCCGCGCCGGTGCTCACCGAGCAGGCGGAGGGCGCGGAGATGCTCGTCGTGGGCAGCCGCGGCCACGGCGCCTTCATGGGCATGCTGCTCGGGTCGGTGAGCGAGCACTGCGCGTCGCACGCGTCGTGCCCCGTGGTCGTCGTGCGTCACCCAGAGGATATGCAATAGCAGGTGCGCGCCGTCGACCAGTGGCGGGTGCGCCCCGGGGAGACCGTGCGCCTCGACCGGCGCGACCCGGCGTCTGTCGCCGGCGCTCCCGGCGACAAGACCGCGACCGAGCAGGCCACGCTTCCGCTGCACGAGGAGCTCTTCGGGATCCAGGACCGTCTGTGGGCCGAGTCGACGCACTCGGTGCTGGTGGTGCTGCAGGGCCTCGACGCGTCGGGGAAGGACGGCACGATCAAGCACGTCTTCCGGGGTGTGAACCCCCAGGGCACCAACGTGGCATCGTTCAAGCAACCCACCCCGGAGGAGCAGGCCCACGATTTCCTGTGGCGTGTCCACCGGCGCACGCCCGCCGCGGGCGAGATCGCCATCTTCAACCGGTCGCACTACGAGGACGTGCTCGTGGTGCGGGTGCACGGCCTCGCGCCGGAGAAGGTGTGGCGGGCCCGCTACGACGAGATCAACGCCTTCGAGCGGTTGCTCGCGCGCGGCGGCACCACCACGGTGAAGTTCTTCCTGCACGTCTCCTTCGAGGAGCAGGGTCGGCGGCTCCGGGACCGCCTGGAGCGGCCGGACAAGCGCTGGAAGGCCCGCGCCGCCGACTTCCTCGAGCGCGGACACTGGGACGCCTACCAGCGGGCCTATACCGAGGCGATCGAGAAGACCTCGACGGACGTGGCGCCGTGGTACGTCATCCCCGCCGACCACAAGTGGTACCGGAACTGGGCGGTCAGCCAGGTGCTCCTCGCCACGCTCGAGGAGATGGCCCCGCGCTATCCGGACCCCGCACCGCCCGACCTTCCCGACGGCGTGACCTGAGCCCGCTCGGGGGCGCCGCCCCCGTCACCGGCCGCCGCCCCGAGCCTCAGGCGCTGCCCGTGGCGCCGCGCTCCGCGTACCGGCAGACGCGCACGGCGAAGCCCCGCACCATGCGCCGGAGTGCGAAGCGAAGGGCCGGGCCCGTCCCCGGGACCAGCGGCTCGAGCTCGCAGCGCCATGTCACGAGCGTGCCGCCCCCGTCGTCGTCGAGGTGCACGTCGGCGCGGTAGTAGCGCACCGGGAGCCCGCGCACGGCGACGTAGCCGAGATGGCGCGGCGGGTCCCACGCCACGACCTCCTCCTGGCTGCCGCCGGGGCCGACGGCGAAACGCCGCAGCGCCCCGACCCCGTCGGGGGGCGGGTCACCCTCGCGCAGGAGGGACGTGCGTGTCATCCACGCCCATTCCTTCCAGCGCGCCACCTCGCCCACCAGCGGCCAGACCACGTCCACGGGCGCGGACGTGCGTGCCGACGCCTCGAATTCGTAGCGGCGAGTCACGTCACGTCGCGGACAGGTGGTCCTTCAGCGCCTGCAGGCTCTGCTGGTACACCTGGTGCATCATGTCGGTCATCTCGTCGGGCTCGACCTCCACGTCCCAGGTCACGTGGGACGTGGCGCCTGCACCGCTGACCGCGATGGTCGCCCGGTGGTTGCCGACGGGCACGCCGCCGGCGATGCCGTAGACGAGCACCCGATCATCGTCGTCGCGCCGCTCGAGCCGCTCGATGACCTCCATGCCCATCATCTTGATCACGCGGTCGTCGCCGTCCAGTTGGCACGACTCGACCCCCGGCATCCAGCCGGCGATCCCGCCGAAGTCACCCACGACGGCCCACACCGCGTCGGCGGGGCGGTCGATGTCGATCTCTGCACGTGCCTTGCCCACTGCTCCTCCATCGTCCAGGCGGCCATCCGCCGTCGTCCAGGCGGACAGCAGCATGCCACGGCCCCGCGCCGGTCAGGTCTGCAGGTCGAGCAGACCTCGGGCGAGGTCCTCGAGCTCGTGGCGCCAGGACGGCGGCGCCACGACGGGGCGCACCACGAACTTGGAGAACCCCACGTCGACGAACCGCTCGATCAGGCCCCGGAGCTCGTCGAGCCCGTTGGGCACGAGGTCGCGCACCGCCACGTCGGTGGGCGTCCCGCCCGCCGACGACGGTCCGTCGGTCCTGCCGGCGCCCCGTCGGGCGGCGACGCGGCGGACGAGCTCGGCCGGGGGGTTCCCCCTCGTGTAGCCGATGCTCACGCCGAAGTGCTCGGGGTCGATGCGCCTGCCGGCGGCGTCGGCCGCCTCCTCGACGGCCCGGCGACCGGCGGCGGCCTCGTCGGGGGTGCACAGTGCGGGCAGCCACCCGTCGGCGAGGGCACCGGCGCGTCGGAGCGCCCCGGGGGCGGTGCCGCCGAGCCACACGTCCAGGGGGACCTGGAACGGCTTGGGCTCGACGGTGACACCGTGCAGGGCCCAGGTGGCGCCCTCGTGCTCGACGCGGTCCTCGGTCCACAGCCGTCGCAGCAGGGGGAGGGCCTCGTCGACGGCGCGGCCCCGGTCGCCGGCGCGCACCCCCATGGCGTCGAGCTCGGCCGGCAGGCGGAGTCCCAGGACGAAGGTCACGAGGAGCCGGCCGCCGGACAGGCGGTCGAGGGTGGCGAGCTGCTTGGCCAGGCGCACGGGATTGCGCCCCGGGAGGACCAGGGTGGTCCCGATCTTCAGGCGGGCCACCCGGCCCGCCGCGAACGCCATGGCCGCCAACGGGTCGTCACCGGGGACGGTGAGGACGTCGGACCACCACAGCGAGTCGAACCCGACCTCCTCGAGGTCCTCCACGAGCGCGCCGAGCACGTCGCCGGACATGGCCGCGGTGCCCGTGCCGATGCCGATGCGGACCTTCACCGCAGGTCCCCGGCGCGGTCGGCGTCATGCATGGTCGCGAGGGTAGCGGCGCATGTCGCTGGTAGCGTCCCGCACCGCAGCGGACAGCACCGCAGCGGACAGCACCGCACGACAGGGGAGCGAGACCATGAACGCCGAAGAGGCCGCCCGCGCCACCACGGACGCCGTCGTCTATCTGCCCGCCGGCTTCATGCTCGACGGCGCCACCTACGCCCGGGGCGCCGAGCTCGGGTTCGACGGAATCGACTTCTACACCGCGGGCCGCGGCGGCGCGCTCGGGGACGTCCACGGGTCGGTGGTCGCCGCCGCCTTCGTCTTCTTCAACCCGACGTCGGTCGTGGAGGCGTGGGACCGGACCGCGCCGGTGATGGCGCGTGGCGAGGCGGCGGGCGAGTTCGCGGGGTGCCTGCGGACGTGGGCGCAGGCACACTTGGCGGACGAGGTGGACTACGCACGCCTGGCGGCGCTGACGGCGCGGGTCCTCGACGCCGCCTCGCCGTCGGCCGCACCGCTCTTCGCGGCATGGCGGGTGCTCCCCGAGCCGGCCGAGCCCAAGGCGCTGGCCCTGCACCGCCTCAACGTGCTGCGCGAGTTGCGGGGTGCCATCCACGGCGCCGCCATCGTGGCGTCGGGCCTCCAGCCGCTCGAGGCGGTGCTCGTCAAGACCCCGTTCATGGCCGGGCTCTTCGGGTGGCCCGAGCCCTACCCCGACGTCGACGAGCGGCGCGCCCAGTGGGAGCAGGCCGAGCACTCCACCGACCGTGTCCTCGCCCGTGCGTACGGCGCCCTCGACGAGAGCGAGCGCTCCGAGCTCGTCGACCTGATGGTGACGGCCCACAAGGGCGCCGGCTGAGCGACGCCTCAGGCCCCCTGGGCCAGGAGGTCGCGCACCTCCGCCAGGGTCGAGCCCTCGTGCGGCACGACCAGCTCGGAGGTGCGGACGTCGTCGGCGGCGACGAGCGTCCCGGTGTGCCGGACCTGGCCGATGAGGTCCGCGAGGGTCCCGGAGAACTCGGCCTCGTCCCCGCGCTCGAGGGCGTCGACCAGTTGGGCGTCGAGTTGCTCGATGGCCGGCAGGTCTGCCTCCGGCACGTCGTAGCGCGCCTCGCCGAGGATGCGGACGATCATCAGGCGTTCCCTCCTTCGCCCGACGCATCGCCGCCGGGCGCCGTGTCGGTTCCGGGGGCGGTGCCGGCGGCAAGGCCCGGGCTCTCGGCTCCTGCGCCGACCTGCGCCTTCAAGGCGGCGAGCTCGGCGTCCACCTGGCCTGCCCTCGACGTGGCGTCGAGCTGCTTCTGGATGTCGTCCCCACCGCCCCCGAGGGCGTCGGGGAGCGCCCCGGTGTCGAGGAGCTCGTCGATGGCCCCGGCTCTCGCCTGCATCTGGGCGATCTTGTCCTGGGCCCGGTCGAGCGTCATGCCGGCGTCGGTCATCGACTCGGAGATGCCCGACACCGCCTCCCCGATGCTGGCCTGGGCCTTGGATGCGGTGTAGCTGGCCTTCAGGGTCTCCTTCTTCGTCCGGAAGGCGTCGACCTGGGTCTGCAGGCGGGTGGCGGTGGTCTCGAGCTGCTGCTGCTGGGTCTCGACCTGCTGGTGCTGGGTGCCGAGGCTCTCGAGCTGCTCGGCCAGGGTCGCCCGTCGGGCGAGCGCCTCGCGGGCCAGGTCCTCCTGGCCCTGCCCCAGCGCCTGCTTGGCCTGGTCCTGCAGCTTCTGTGCCTGGGCCTGGAGCTGGGAGGCCTGGAGCTCCAGGCGCTTGCGGGCGGTGGCGACGTCGGCCAGGGCGCGGCGCACCTTCTGCAGGTTCTCGACCTGCTTCTCGTAGGAGAGGTCGAGCATGTCGGCGGGGTTCTCGGCCTTGTCGAGGGCCTTGTTGGCCTTGGCCTGGAGGATCCCGGACAGCCGCTTCATCACACTCATGCGTTGTGCCTTTCTGGTGTTCTCCGGTCGTGATCAGAGCACGTCGGGGACCCCCCGTCGAGAGCGGGCACCGCGGGGCGCCGCCCCGTCACCGGCTCGTGGCGGCGTCGAGGAGGTGGGCGCGGCCGTGCCGCTCGAACTCGGCGCGCAGGGCGTCGCGGTCCTCGTCCGACAACGGCCGGTAGTGCAGCGGGCCGCGTCCCGGGCTCCAGAACACCGGGTCCGTGCACCGCCAGCCCTCGTCCGCCAACGACGTCTTCGTGATCTTGCCCGTGGCGGTCAGAGGGAGGCCGGGCGACAGCCGGACGAAGCGCGGCGACCACTTGGTGCCGAGGTCGGCCTGCGACGCCAGGAAATCGGCGAAGGAGTCGGGGTCGAACCGGCTGCCGGGGCGCATCTCGAGCGCCACCATCACCTCGTCGCCCGAACGGGCGTCGGGCACGGCGTAGACCGCGGCGGCGGCCACGTCGGGGTGGCGCTCCACGATCCGCTCGACCGGCGCCGCGGCGAAGTTCTCCGAGTCCACCCGCAACCAGTCGCCGCGCCGTCCCGCGAAGTAGAAGAACCCCCGCTCGTCGCGGTAGCCGAGGTCGCCGGTCCAGTACCAGTCGTTGCGCAGGCGTTCGGCGTCGCCCTCGGCGTTGTGGTGATACCCCTCGAAGCCGCGCCCACCGCTGCGGTTCACGATCTCGCCGATGGCGACGCCGGCGTTGTCCAGCCGTCCGGCGTCGTCGAAGCGCGCCCGGGGGCATTCAGCCATGGTCCGGGGGTCGAGCACGGCCACGTCGTCGGT
Organism: Acidimicrobiales bacterium; assembly: GCA_035531755.1. Taxonomy (NCBI): domain Bacteria; kingdom Bacillati; phylum Actinomycetota; class Acidimicrobiia; order Acidimicrobiales; species Acidimicrobiales bacterium. The sequence continues at coordinate 12,064 of DATKSK010000061.1, forward strand.
CGGCAGGGGGAGGCCGAGCGAGCCCGGGGGGGTGTCGGGCGTGACGTTGATGGCGGCGCCCCCCTCGCTCGATCCGTACCCTTCGACGAGCGCGCACCCGAAGCGACGCTCGAAGATGGCGCGGTCGGGGGCCGAGGCCTCCGTGCCGAACCCCTGCCGGAGGGTGTTCTCGGCGTCGTCGGGCCGCTCGGGCGTGGCCAGGACGTAGGCGAGCGCCTTGCCCACGTAGGTGAACCGCGTGGCGCCGAACCGGCGGATGTCGTCGATGAACCGGGAGGCGCTGAAGCGCCCCGCCAGCGCCACCGACGCCCCCACCGCCAGCGCCGGGGCCCACAGGGCCATGACGGCGTTGCCGTGGAACAGCGGCATCGGGCAGTAGCAGACCTCGTCGCGCTCGAAGCCGTACGCCGTGGCGGCGCGCCCCGCGATGGCGGCCAGGCGTCCCTGGGTGCAGCGCACCGCCTTGGGATCGCCGGTGGTCCCCGAGGTGAAGAGCAGCAGGAGCAGGTCGTCGGGCGAGGGCGCGGCCCACCCGTCCACGCCCGGGGCGGCGGGCGTCGCATCCGCCGCCGCCCGCGCCGCCAGGCGGGCGCCGTACTCGTCGCCGTCGACACGCAGGACCGATCCCGGGGCGACACCCAGGTCGAGTCCGGCCAGCACGCCCGCGCCGGCTTCGTCGGTGACGAGGAGCCCGCAGTCGGTGAACCGGATGTCCCGGGCGAGCTCCTCCCCCCGGCGTGTGGGGTTGATGCCCACCACGACGGCTCCGGCGAGCGCCGCGGCGCCGAGCCAGAAGAGGTACTCGGGGACGTTGTCGAGGAGGACCCCGATGTGGAACGGCCCGGGCCCGCGCATCCCCGCCGCCAAGGCCGCCCTCCGGGAGCTCTCGTCCACGACCTGGCGCCACGTCCAGCGCGCGTCGCCGAAGAGGAGACCGGGCCGGTCGTCGTCGGCCCGGGCGTGCAGGAGGTCCGCCACCGTCGCCGCCGTGGGTGGCGCCGCCGTGGGTGGCGCCGCCGTGGGTGGCGCCGCCGTGGGAGGCGCTGCCGTCGGAGGCGCCGAGGCCGGAGGGCCCGGGGGACCGCCGTGGCCCGGGTTCGGGACTTCCGGCACTAGCCCCGTCTCCGACCCGGCCGCACGATCGGAGCGTAGGGAGCGGGAGAGCCCAATGGCCAGCTCGACGAGGACCGTCACCGAGACGATGAGTGACAGTGACGCCCTGCTGTGGACGATCGGGCGTGATCCGGTCCTGCGCACCACGATCGTCGCCGTCCTGGTGCTCGACCGGTCCCCGCGCTTCGGGGAGGTGCGAGCCCGGATGGAGGGCCTGACCCAGGCCGAGCCGCGGCTGCGGTCCCGGGTGGAGCCCGCCCCGCTCGGGTGGGGACGGCCGGCCTTCGTGGACGACCCGGGCTTCGACGTGGATCTCCACCTCCGGCGGATGGTGGCGCCGCCACCGGCCACGCTGCGCACCGTGCTCGACCTGGCCCAGGTCATGGGCACCGTGAGCTTCGACCCCGCCCTGCCGTTGTGGGAGGCGGTCGTGGTCGAGGGGCTCGACGCCGGGCAGGCCGCCATGGTGATCAAGCTGCATCACGCCGTCGTGGACGGCGTGGGCGGGATCGGCGTGGCCATGCGGCTCCTCGACCGCCACCGCGGGGCGCGCCCGTCCGACCGGCCGGAGACGCCCGCCGGGCCCGGCGGGCCCGCGCCGCCCGCCGGGCCCGCATCGCCGTCGGCGTCGGCGGCGGGTGTGCTGCGGGCCGGCTGGGCACAGGCGGCGTCGGCGAGCCGTCAGCTCCTCGGCCTGGCCGCCCGCACGGCCGCCCGCCCCGTCGAGCAGGCCGCCCGGGCACGGGCGGGGGCTCGGTCCGTCGCCCGCCTCCTCGCCCCGGCGCGCCGTCCGATGTCGGCACTGCTGTCGGAGCGCGGCATCGCCCGGCGCTTCGAGGTCCTCGACCTCGACCCCCGCCGGCTGCACGAGGCCGGGGCGGCCACGCACAGCACGATGAACGACGTGTTCGTCACCGGCGTCCTGGGCGGTCTGCGCCGGTACCACGAGGCGCACGGCCGGCCCGTCGAAGCGTTGCGGGTGCTCATGCCGGTGAGCGTGCGCACCGGCGGTCACGAGGCCACCGGCAACCACTTCGTCCCGGCGCGGTTCGTCCTGCCGGCGTGCGCAGATCCGGCTGAGCGCCTGGGTCGCGTGCGCGAGATCACCGCGTCGTGGAAGAACGCTCCCGGCCTCGCCGTCAGCGACGTGCTGGCCGCCGGCCTCGACCGGCTGCCACCCCCGCTGGTGAGCCGGGTGTGGGGTTCGCTGCTGAAGGGCGACGACTTCGTCGCCACCAACGTCCCGGGCCCCCGGTTCGAGACCTACCTCGCGGGGGCGCGCATCGAGCACTTCTACGCCTTCGCGCCGCCGTCGGGTGCCGCGCTCAACGTCGCGCTCGTCACGCCGGCGGGACGGGCCTGTGTCGGAGTCAATCTCGACGCCGCCGCCGTGCGCGACCCGTCCGTGATGACCCGGTGCCTGCAGGACGGCTTCGACGAGGTTCTCGGCCTCGCCGGGCGCGTGACCCGGGCCAGCGCATGATGGCCCCCTACGAGCCGCTGGCGCCGCTCGACGCGTTCTTCCTCTACCTCGAGTCGCCGGCGACCCCCATGCACCTCGGTTCCGTGGCGATCTTCGAGGGCGGCCCCCTGCGCGACCGGCACGGGGTGCTGCGGATCGGTGCCATCCGCGACGAGATCGCCTCGCGTCTGCACCTCGTGCCGGCGCTGCGCCGACGGGTCCGCTTCCCCGCGGGCGGCGGGACGGCCCCGGTGTGGGTGGACGACGCCGGGTTCGACATCGGGTTCCACGTCCGCCACGTGGCCGTGCCCGCACCGGGCTCGGACGCCGACCTCACCGACCTGTGCGCCGAGCTCATGGCCGTGCCCCTGGACCGGGCCCGCCCGCTCTGGGAGATGTGGTTCGTGGAGGGCCTCGCGGGTGGCCGGGTCGCGCTCGTCGAGAAGCTGCACCACGCCATGGCGGACGGCATGGCCAGCGTGGAGCTGGCGACGGTGCTGCTCGACCTGGAGCGTCGCCCGGCCGAGCACCACCCGGCACGGCCGTGGCACCCCCGCCCCGGGCCGACGGGGGCGGCCGCCGTGGCCCGTGACCTCGCCCACCGGGGCACCGCGGCGGTGCGCGCCGGCACGCGGGCCCTCGGTGCCATCGTCGACCCCGCCGCCGCCGGTCGAGGCGGGACCGAGCTGCTCGAAGGGCTCGGCACCCTGGCCTCGCCGCGCACCATCGCCCCGACGTCGTCGATCAACGTCCCGGTGACCCGGGGTCGGCGCTTCGCCGTGGTGCGCCGGGACCTGGGCTCCCTGAGGATCGTGGAGGAGCGGTTCGGCGTGACCCTCAACGACGTCGTGCTGGCCGCCGTCACCGGCGGGCTCCGGGTGCTGCTGGCCGGGCGCGGGGAGTCCACCGGCGGGCGGTCGCTGCGCGCCCTGGTGCCCGTGGGCGCCGATCATCACGGTGACCGCCGGCTCGGGAACCGGGTGTCCGCGCTGCTCGTGCCGCTCCCGCTCGGCGCGGAGGACCCCGTGGCCAGGCTGCGGTCGGTGGCGGACGCCGTCGGTGTCCGCAAGGCGAGACACCAGGCACTCGTGGGCGAGGCGCTGCTCGGCCTGCTCGACCCGATGCCCACCCGCCTGCTGGCCACGCTCACGCCGCTCGTGCACCACCAGCGCCTGTGCAATCTCGTCGTGACCAACGTGCCGGGCCCGCAGTTCCCGCTCTACGCCATGGGGGCGCGCATGCTCGAGGTGTTCCCCGTGGTCCCTCTGGCCGGGAACCTGAGCGTCGGCGTCGCCGTCTTCACCTACGACGGGCAGCTCACCGTCGGGATCCTCGCGGACCGGGAGCGGTGCCGGGACGTGGCGGTCCTCGCCGCGGGGGTCGACCGTTCGTTCGCCGAGCTGGTGTCGGCCGCCACCGGCGGGCACAGCCGGCGCCCGGCGCCGGAGTCCCTCGGCGTGTCGCCGGCGCGTCCGCGCGGTGGGAGCGCGACGAGGCACGTCGAGCAGGCGAAGCGCAGTGCCGCGGCCAATGACGGAGCTCGGCGGGCCGCGCCGCCTGGGGGGTCGGTCCTATGAAGACGCGTGGTTCCACGAAAGAGCTCGTCTACCCGCGCTTCCTGCTGCCGCGTGCCGAGCGGTTCGCCGACAAGGTGGGTTTCGTGGACGTCACCAGGAACGGCACCGTCTACGAAGGCACGTTCGCCATGCACGTCGAGCGGGTGCAGCGCCTCGCCGGCGCACTGGGTGGTGAGCTGGGCGTGGGCCGCGGTGACCGGTTCGCGGTGTTGGCCATGAACGGCCACGAGTTCATCGAGCTCTACCACGCCGCGCTGTTCGGGGCCGGGATCATCAATCCCCTGAACATCCGCTTCAGCGTGGCGGAACTGGCGTACGTGCTCCAGGACTCGGGCACCACGGTGGTGTTCACCGACCCCGTCTTCGTCGGCCTGGTTGACCGGGCCCGGGACGAGGAGGGCGTCAAGATCGAGAAGATCGTCATCATCGGGGGCACGCCCGACGACGGTGTCACCGGGCGCGACGACGACACCATCTCCTACGAGGACCTGCTCGCCGCGGCCGCGCCCACGATGCCGCCCGAGCCCGCCGAGGACGACCCCGCGGTGCTGATGTACACGGGCGGGACCACCGGGCTCCCCAAGGGGGCCGTGCTCGACCAGCGCGCCGAGGTCCTGAACGTGTACCACGTGGGGCTGCAGATCGGGCTCGAAGAGACCAGGCGCTTTCTGTTCCAGTCCCCGATGTTCCATGCGGCCGTGGTCGCCGGCGTGGTGGGGATCCCCGCCAGCGGGGCCACCTCGGTGTCGATCCCGCTCTTCGACCCCGAGCTCGTACTGGCGACGATCGAGGAACAGAAGATCGACACGACCATGATGGTCCCCGTCATGCTCTCGATGCTCGAGAAGCACCCCGGGTTCTCGCCCAAGCGCCTGCGGGGGCTCCGCCAGCTCGTCTACGGCGCCGCCCCGATCGCGGCGCCGCTGCTCGAGCGCTGGCTCGACATGCTCCCCGACACCGACTTCTACCAGGGCTACGGCATGACCGAGGCCGCGTCGGTGCTCACCATGCTCGGCCCGGCCGATCACCGGCGGGGCAAGGAGTGCCTGGGCGCGGCCGGCGCGCCGCTGTTCGGCGTGGAGCTGCGGATCACCGACTCGTTCGGGAACGTGGTCGCCCCCAACCAGCCCGGCGAGGTGTGCGCCCGGGGCGGCAACCTCATGCGCGAGTACTGGGGCAAACCCGAGGAGACCGCGGCGGCGTTCCGCGACGGCTGGTACCGCACGGGTGACGTCGGGTTCGTCGACGGCGAGGGACTGCTCCACCTCACCGACCGCGTGAAGGACATGATCGTCACGGGCGGCGAGAACGTGTACTCCACCGAGGTCGAGAACGCCCTGGCCATGCACCCGGCGGTGCAGGACGTCGCCGTCATCGGGATCCCCAGCGACGCGTGGGGGGAGGCCGTCCACGCCATCGTGGTGCTCCGGGAGGACATGAAGGCGTCGGGTGAGGAGCTCATCGAGCACGCCCGCAAGTTCCTGACCAACTTCAAGGTCCCCAAGAGCGTGGAGTTCAGCGACGGGCCGCTCCCGCTGTCGGGCGCGTTCAAGCCGCTCAAGCGTGAGCTGCGGCGCCGCTACTGGGAGGGCCAGGAGCGGCAGGTCAACTGACGCGGGCGCCGCTCGGGGCCGTCGCCGCGGTCGCGCCGGGCGCGCCGGTCGCCTGCGACAGGTCTCCGTCGGTGTGGGGGTCCAGGTAGCCGTGCATCACCACATTCCCGGCGTGGTCCCGGATCCAGACGCTCTTGATCTCGGACAGCTGCAGGGCGCAGGCCATCGTCACCCGGACCGACGCGCCTGCCGTGCGGTAGGTGCCGGTCTGCCACCACGAGCCCGACACGGTCTGCATGGCGACCGACAGGACCTCGCCCTGCGGCTGCCCCGACTCCCACAGCTCCATCGCCGTGCCCCACGGCTCCGCCGTCAGGCGCACGACGGCGTGGACGCGGGGACGGCCCTGGAGCGCCACGGTCCGCGTCACCGACCCCGAAGGCCAGGCCACCGCGGCCACCACTGCGACGACGGCCACCAGTGCGGCGGCAGCAGACCCGAGCACGATGCGGGACCGGCGGCGGTGCCGGTCCGACCGGCTGTCGTCGCGCAGCCGGTCGAGCACGGCGGTGCGCAGGCCGAACGGGAGTTCCTGCTCGTCGAAGTGGTCCGGGTCCGCGGTCGGGAGGACCAGCGAGAGCACGGTGAGGTCGCGCCGTTCGTCGCGGCACGCCGGGCACCCGTCGGTGTGGGCGCTGAGCGCGAGCCGCTCGTCGACCGAGAGCCTGCCCACCACGTCCATGGCGATGAGCCCGCGGTGGTGCTCGCAGCCGTCGGCGATCACCGGTCCCACCCCATCTCCTCGAGCGTGAGCCGCAGTGACCGCAGCGCGTAGAAGAGGCGGCTTCGGACCGTGCCCTCCGGGATGCCGAGGTCTTCGGCGACCTCGCGCCCTGACCGGCCCCGGTAGTACGTCTCCACCAGCACCTGGCGGTGCTCGGGCCGGAGCCTGCGGATGGCTTCCTCGACCTGCCATCCCACCATCGCCACGTCGATCCCGTCGTCGGCCAGGGCGATGTCGGCGCTGAGGGGGTGGGCCTGGCGCACGGCGCGCCACCGGGCGTGGTCGATGACGACCCGCCGGGCGATGGTGAAGAGCCACGTCCGCAGCGTCCCCAGGGTGGTGTCGAACCGGTCCCGCGCCCGCCAGGCGCGGATGAACGTCTCCTGCACGACGTCCTCGGCGGCCGTCGCGTCACTGAGCGACCGCCGCGCGTACCCGTAGAGCTCTCCGCCGTGGGTCAGGAAGGCGGCGCGCAGGCCGGCCTCGTCGGCGGCCTCTGACACGGCCTCCGACTCGGTCACCTCCGACGCTGCCGACTCCGGAGCCGACCCCGGGGCCGCCCCCGCTCGCCCGCGTCCGCGCCCGCCGCGTCCCGGCACGGGGTCGGCGGAGGCGCGACCCGGCGTCAGCACGGCGGCCGCCCCGCGGCGCGACGGGGCGAGGGGCTCGGGCTCAATACCTGTACCCACTCGAGGTGGTCGTCGTCGTGGACGCGGGCCCGCCCGACGAGGCTGTCGTGGCCGAGCCGCTGGACGACCCCACCGCCACCTTGGCGACCGAGAACCCGCCGACGCCGTTCCCCGTCACCTGGCCGGGGGAGGGGTCGGAGAGGAACGTGTAGAGCAGGTTGCCGTTGTAGGTCACCTGCTGCGACCCGTTGGACTGCCTGGACGTGCCGAGTGTGCCGGTCACGCCGGCGCCGGGGGTGGGTGTCGTGCCGGCGGGCACCGTCAACGGCGGCCACGCCTGGATGCACGTCCCGGTGCACGTGCTCTGGGCGGCCCCGTGGTCGGGGCCGTAGGTGTACAGCGCCATGCCGCTGCTGTTCACCAGGACGGTTCCCTGGCTGGTGGACGCCGTCTTCACGGTGGCGGTGGTGGTGGACCCACCGGTGGTGGTGGCGCCCGCTCCGCGGTTGGCGCTCGGCGAGGTGGTGGCGCTCGAGCTCGCCGACGACCCGCAGGCGGCGAGGACGAGGGCGAGCGCGGCCAGGGCGCCTGCGGCGGCTCCCCCCCGGGCCGCGGCCGGGATTCGGGCCGCCGCCCGGCCCGCTCGGTGCGGGGTGTCGGTGGTGACGTCCGCGTGCTGGGTCATCGACGTTGCTCCCTCGGTGGGGCCGGCGGAAAGGGCCGGGTGGGGTCTGACACCAAGGATACGGACGAGGGTGTTCCGGTGTTCACCCGGTGTTCGCCCGGTTTCCACCCGGTGTGACGGGGGTCACCCGCGGGGTCACGGCGGTCGCGTGACCGGGTCGCTACGGTGGCCCCGGTGGCCGCACAGGACAGCCCTCCTCCGGGGGGCAGGGGCCGGGGTGACGGGGAACCGGGCACCCGGGGCTCGGACCATGCCGCCCGGGCCGAGGACGACGCGGGCACCGCCGCCCGAGCGCGCCGGGACGCGGCCGAGGTGCGCCAGGAAGACGCCGAGGTGCGCCAGGAGGAGGCGGAATGGGGGGAGCAGGCGCGTAGTGAGCCTCGCTGGCCGGCGTCGCTCGCCGTGGCGGGGTCGATCGCCCTGTACGTCGTGCTCCCCAAGCGGCTCATCGCCGGCCTCGGGCCCCGGTGGCTCGTCCCGACGCTCGAAGGTGTCCTCGGCGTGGCGCTCCTCGTCGCCAGCCCCCGCCGGATGCCACGCGAGTCGATCCGCCTGCGCTCGTTCGCCATCGTGCTCATCGCCTTCGTGAACCTGGCCAACGTGGTGTCGCTGGGCCAGCTCGTCCACGAGCTCCTCGCGGTGCACCGGCACGGGGCACCCGGCGGGCGCGCCCTCATCTACGCGTCCGCCCCGGTGTGGCTCACCAACGTCCTGGTGTTCGGGTTGTGGTACTGGGAGCTCGACCGCGGCGGCCCGGCGGCCAGGCTCCGCGTGAGCCGTCGGCAACCCGACTTCCTCTTCCCGCAGATGACGGCGCCCTCGGCGACCGTGCCGGACTGGGGACCGACGTTCCTCGACTACCTCTACGTGTCGTTCACCAATGCCACGGCCTTCAGCCCCACCGACACGATGCCGCTCACGTCGTGGGCGAAGATCCTGATGATGGTGCAGTCGCTGGCGTCGCTCCTGACGGTGGCCCTCGTCATCTCGCGGGCGGTCAACATCCTGAGCTGAACCGGGACCGCAGGGCCCCCGGGTAGTCTCCGCCGGGTGCGCCGCCGTCGAGGATGTCGTGCCGCCGCCCAGCTCGCCGATCACGCCCTCCTCCGGCCCGGCGCGTCCGTCGCCCGATTCTCGTCGGTGACGGTCCCCGCCGGCGCCGTGTGGGTGCAGCCCGGCACCGAGTACGACACGGGCGGCTACCGGCGCGTCTCCGGCGCCACCATCCACTACGTGGTGGACGGGCGGCCCGGGTCCTTCGTGATCGGCTCGATGATCAGCTGGTGCGGGGAGTGGTATGGCGTGCACCTGGCGGCGATCCGGTGACACCCCGTCCGGAGGTACCCGGCGCCCAGGGGCACGGCGCCCAGGTACCCGGCGCCCAGGGGCACGGCGCCCAGGGGCACGGCGCCCAGGCACCCGGCGCCCAGGGGCACGGCGCGGCGATATTCGACATGGACGGGTTGCTCGTCGACAGCGAGCCCATCTGGCACGAGGTGGAGATCGACGTGTTCGGCCGCCACGGCGTCCCCCTGACCGTTGAACGGTGCCTCGAGACCAAGGGGATGTTCCTCGGCGAGGCCGTCTCGCACTGGTACGCGCGCTACCCGTGGACCGGTGCGTCGGCGGCGGACGTGTCGGCCGAGATCGTCGACGCCATGGCCGCTCGCCTGGAGGAGAAGGTGGAGCTGAAGCCCGGGGCCCTGCGCTCGCTCGACTTCTGCCGCGACCGCGGGGCGCGCCTGGCACTCGCCTCCTCGTCGCCACGCCGGCTCATCGGCGCCGTGGTGCACCGGTTCGGCCTCGGCGCGCGCTTCACCGTCGTCCACTCCGCCGAGGACGAGCCCGCGGGCAAGCCCGATCCCGCCATCTTCCTCACCACGGCGAGGCAGCTGGGCGTGGCCGCGGCCGAGTGCGTGGTGTTCGAGGACTCGGTCGCGGGCGTGCTCGCCGCCAAGGCCGCCGGCATGGCGTGTGTGGCGGTGCCGGAGCCCGACCCCGTGTCGCGGCCCGCGGGGAACGAACGCGGCCTGCCGGAGGCGTTCGCACTGGCCGACGTGGTGCTGGGGTCGCTGCTCGAGCTCGACGACGACGTGTGGGCGCGGGTGGCGCCGCCGCCTGCCCGTTAAGCGCCGGAACCGCGCCGGGCGGCCATCTCTGACCGGTACCCGGGGAAGTAGCCCTCGATCACGTCGAGGCTGAACCGTCGGAGGATCGACGTCGCCGGCTCGCGCTCGAGCAGGAACTCGAACGACGCCCGGACGAGTCCCGCGCCGTCCTCGCCCCACCCCAACGCCTCGGCGAAGCCGGCGGGCACCGTGACGGCGTGGGCGGTGGAGCCGCCGCCGCCGAGCACCTCGACGGCGAACCTGCCCTCGCCTCCGGTCACGGTGATGTCGGGCACCCGGGTGACGGTAGCGTCCCCCGGCCTGCCAAGCTCAGGCCCGCCGTGCGACAATGCCCCGCCGGCCGAAGTCCCGCCCCAGGAGGAGAACGTGCCCGAGCTCTACGACATCCCCATCCACACGCTGGCCGGCGAGGAGTCGTCGCTGGCGCCCTACAAGGGCATGGCCCTGCTGCTCGTCAACGTGGCGTCGCGCTGCGGGCTCACGCCGCAGTACGCAGGGTTGCAGCGGCTGCAGGACGCCTACGGCGACAAGGGGTTCAGCGTCCTCGGGTTCCCCTGCAACCAATTCCTCGAGCAAGAGCCCGGCACGCCCGGCGAGATCGCCGAGTTCTGCTCGGTCAACTACGGCGTCACCTTCCCGCTCTTCGAGAAGATCGAGGTGAACGGCCCGGGCCGCCACCCCCTGTACGAGCAGCTCACGGCCACGGCCGACGCCGAGGGCGCCGCCGGCGACGTGCAGTGGAACTTCGAGAAGTTCCTCGTCTCGCCCGACGGGGAGATCGTGTCCCGGTTCCGGCCGGGCGTGGAGCCCGAGGACACCGGCCTGGTCGGCGCCGTCGAGGGGGCGCTGCCGGGCGGCGCCGGGTGAGGCTCGCCGACACAGCGGTCCCGTCGGGGTGCTGGGGCGCGGCCTGAATGGACACCACCCTGATCGGCGTCGACACCTCACGCCGGCGCGTCGTGGACCTGACCGAGCTCGTCGAGACGTTCTGCACCGGGCGCGGCGACGGGTTGTGCTCGGTCTTCGCCCCCCACGCCACCGCCGGTGTGGCGCTCATGGAGACGGAGTCGGGCTCCGAGCCCGACCTGGTCGATGCCCTCGACCGGCTCCTGCCGCGTGACGACCGGTACCGCCATCGTCACGGTGCGCCCGGACACGGCGCCGACCACCTGCTCCCGGTGCTGGTGTCGCCGTCGCTCGTGCTCCCGGTGCTCGGTGGCCGTCCGGCCCTCGGGACGTGGCAGCGCGTCGTGTTCGTGGACAACAACACCGACAATCCCGACCGGCAGGTGCGGCTCAGCTTCGTCGCCGACTCCTCCGCGCAGCTGGCGTGACGCGCGGGCCGGCTCGGGGCCGGCCCCGCGCTTGTGCCGGCGGCGAAAGCCGTCGAGGATGGCCGCCATGACATCCCCCATCGCATCCTCGCCGGCCACCTCGGACCATCGGGAACTGGCCGACGCCCTGTCCAGGGCACTGCACCTCGCCGTGGCGCCCATCGGGATCTCCTTCTCCGACGAGGCGCCCGCCGGTGTCCCCGCCTTCGACGAGCCCATGTCGGAGCCCGCCGCCGACGGCCGCGCCGGGCGGGTCCCCGCCGGGTGCGTGTTCTGGGTGCGCGCCGCCGAGCGGAGCTTCACGACGGTCCCCGAGGACCACGGCAACTGCTCGGTCGGCCGGTACACGCACGGGCTCGCCGGCCTCGACGACGTCGCCGGCAACGCCGACGTGGCCGCGCTGCTGGCGTCGGGGTGGGTGGACGCCGAGGCCGTGGGCGAGATCCCCACGATCACCGAGCGTGCCGCGGTGATCGCCTACGGGCCCGTGGCCGAGGCCGCCACCGTCCCCGACGTGGTGCTGCTGCGCGTGAACGGCCGGCAGATGATGGTGCTGGCCGACGCCCTGCCGGGCCTGCGCATCGAGGGCAAGCCCCAGTGCCACATCGTGGCGCTGGCCAAGGAGAGCGGCGCGGTGGCGGCCAGCGTCGGGTGCGCGCTCAGCCGGGCCCGCACGGGGATGCGCCCCGACGAGATGACCGTCGCCGTGCCCGGGAGCCGGCTGGCGGAGGTCACCACCGCGGTGGAGCGTGCCGCCGCCATCGACACCGTGGTGGCCAAGTACGCCGCCGACGACGCCCGGCGCTTCGCGGCCACCGGCTGACCCCGGGAGGTCCCGCCGGCCGCTCCCCGGCCGGTGCCGGCGGGGTCAGTAGGACTTCGGCAGCTGCAGCGAGTGCTGTGCCACGAAGTTCAGGATCATCTCCCGGCTGACCGGTGCCGTGCGCATGAGCCGGGCCAGGCCCCACATGTCGGCCAGGCCGAACTCCGACGACATGCCGTTGCCGCCGTGGGTCTGAATGGCCTGGTCGAGCGCACCCAACGCGGCCTCGGCGGCGGCGTACTTGGCCATGTTGGCGGCCTCGCCGGCGATGCCCGCGTCGGCGCCGGCGTCACACGCCCAGGCCGCCTTCTGGCACATGAGGCGCGCCAGCTCGACCTCGATCTTGGCCTTGGCGAGCGGGTGGGAGATGCCCTGATGGCGGGCGATGGGCGTTCCCCACACCACGCGCTCACGCGCGTAGGCGGCGGCCTTGTCGAGCGCGTAGCGCCCGATGCCGTTGGCCATGGCCGCGGTCATGATCCGCTCCGGGTTCAGTCCCACGAACACCTGGCGCAGCCCGTCGCCCTCGGTGCCGAGCAGCCGGTCGGCCGGGACCTCGACGTTGTCGAAGAACAGGGTGAACTGTTTCTCGGGCGCGACGATCTCCACGGGGATGAGCGTCTTGTCGAGGCCCGGGCTGTCGAGGTCGACGACGAAGAGCGACAGCTTGGCGCGCCCGGTGCCCTCGTCGACCCCCGTGCGCGTCACCACCAGGACGGCTTCGGACTCGTCGGCGCCGGAGATGTAGTACTTCGTGCCCTGGAGCCGGTAGACGTCGCCGTCGCGCGTCGCCGTGGTCGAGATGTTGTGGCTGTTGGACCCGGCGTCGGGCTCGGTGATGGCGAACGCCATCTTGAGCTCGCCCGAGCCGAAGCGGGGCAACCACCGCTGCTTCTGCGCCTGCGCGCCGAAGGCCGCGACGATCGTGGCGCAGATGGCCGGCGACACGACCAGGAGCAGCAGCGGGCAGCCGTTGGCAGCCAGCTCCTCGAGCACGATGGCGAGCTCGGCGATGCCCATCCCGCCCCCGCCGTACTCGGCGGGGACGTTGACGCCCATGAAGCCCCCCGCCGCCAGCTCGTCCCACAGCTCGTCGGCGCGCCCGCCGGCCCGCGCCCGCTCGGCGAAGTAGCCGTGGCCGTACTTCGACGCGATGCCGCCCACCGCCTCGCGCAGCATGTGCTGCTCGTCGGTCTCATTGAAGTCCATGGCTCACCTCGTGTCGTCTGCCGGTGCGGTCACTGGCGGCGCCCCGGTGTCGGTTGCGATCGGATCAGTCGGAGCGCCCCCGTCGAGCAGGGCGACGGGCACGTCCACCAGGCGTGACCGCAGGTACTCGCCCAGGCTCTTCGCCTGGGGGTCGGGCCGGGTCGACGAGGCCACGCCTTCGCCGAGCAGACCGTGCACCACGAAGTTGACGGCGAGCAGGTTGGGCAGCTCGTAGCGGTCCACGGCGAGGTCCTGGGCTTCGGGCAGCAGGCGGCGCAAGCGCTCGACCGTGAGCTCGCCCGCCAGCCAGTCGTACTCGGCCGGCCTGCGGACCCACAGGCCCACGTTGGCGTTGCCTCCCTTGTCGCCGGACCGGGCCCCGGCCAGGGTGCCCAGCGGCAGCCGGCGTGTCGCGCTCGCGCCCCGGGCCGCTCCGGCGCCGCCTGCACCGGCCGGGCCACCCGAGCCGGCCGTCGCCTCAGTGCTTGTCCGCGCCGCGGCCGTCGTGCCGGCGGGCGCGGTGGGACCCGGTGGGATCGGGACTCGGCGACCGTCGTGGAGCACCGCCGTCTCGACGGCCACGTCGCGCGGCACGAGCGTCGGCCAGAAGACCCCGTAGGCCGTGCCCTCGCCCGGCGGCGCGGTCAGGTAGAAGCCGGGATAGCTGGCCAGGGCGAGCTCGGTCGCCGCGTTCGAGAACCTCCGCCCCACCTTGTCGGGGTCGGGGTCCTTGACGGTGATGCGCAGCTGGGCGCTCGCCTGCTCGTTGGTGGGGGCGTCGGGCACGTCGGTGCGGACGAGGCGTGTGTCGTAGTGCGCCACGCGCCCCGCTCCCGACAGGAGCTCGTCCACGGTGCGACGGACGAGGGCCGCCTTCTCCTCGATGTCGAGGCCGGTCAGCACGAAGGTCATCGTGTTGCGCCATCCGGCGAGGAGGTTGACCGACACCTTGAGCTTCTCGGGCGCGGGGTGGCCGACGGCGCCCGACACGCGCACCCGGTCGTCCCCCACCTGCTCGACATGGAGCGTCGAGAAGTCCGCCACGACATCGGGGTTGGCGTACAGGGGTCCGCCGATCTCGTAGAGGAGCTGTGCGGTCACGGTGCCGACCGACACCAGGCCTCCGGTGCCGGCGTGCTTGGTGATGACCGCCGAGCCGTCCTCGGCCACCTCCGCCACGGGGAAGCCGGGGTGCTCGAGCCCGGGCACCTCGCGGAAGAACGCGTAGTTGCCACCGGTCGCCTGGGTACCGCACTCGATGACGTGGCCGACGGCCACCGCGCCCGCCAGGCGGTCCCAGTCGCTGCGGGCCCACCCGAAGTGCCACACCGCGGGGCCCACCACCAGCGAGGCGTCGGTCACCCGCCCGGTCACGACGACGTCCGCCCCGCCGGCGAGCGCCTCGGCGATGCCGAACCCGCCGAGGTAGGCGTGGGCGCTCACGGGGTCGCTGCCGGCCTCGGCCAGCGGCCTCCCGGTGTCGAGGTGGGCCAGCGGGTCGCCCGCGGCCTGCAGGCCCGGAAGGCGGTCGAGGACGTCGTCGCCTTCGACGTGGGCCACGGCGGCGTCGATCCCCAGCGTGCCGGCGAGCTCGCGCAGGCGCTCGGCCAGCCCGGCGGGGTTGAGGCCACCGGCGTTCGTCACCACCTTGACGCCGCGGTCGACACAGGTGCCGAGGACGTCCTCCATCTGCCGGTAGAAGGTGCGGGCGTAGCCGAGGCTGCGGTCACGCTGGCGCGACTTCCACAAGATGAGCATCGTCAGCTCGGCGAGGTAGTCGCCCGTGAGGACGTCGACATGACCGCCGTCGAGGAGCTCGCGCGGCGCCGCCAGGCGGTCCCCGAGAAAGCCCGAGCAGTTGGCGATGCGCACCACCCCCGGCGCGGCGCCGTCCACCATCAGCCGCCCTCGACCGAGTCGTCGTCGTCGACGACCACCAGGAGGCGTCCCGCCTCGACCTGCTCGCCCGCAACCACGTGGACCTCGGTGACCGTCCCCCCGGTCGGCGCCCGCACCTCGTGCTCCATCTTCATGGCCTCGATGGCCACGAGCGTGTCGCCCGCGGCCACGAGATCACCGGTCCCCACCGCCACCTTGACCACGGTCCCCGGGAGCGGGGCCACGAGGGCCCCGGCCGCCAGCTGCGCGCCCGGGAGCGGGAAGCGCTCGACGTCGGTGAGCACCGACGACCCGTCGGGGCCGTCGACGAACGTGCGCGGCCCGGCGCGCTCGACGTCGTAGCGGCGCGACACACCGTCCACGGCCAGCACCACGGCACCCGGCGCACACGACCCGACGGAGATGTCGCCGCGCTCCTCGCCGTCGACGGCGACGGCCGTGCACCGCCCGGCCCTGTCGAACTGGTAGCTGACCTCGACCGGGCCGTCCGGGCCGAGGAACGCCGTGCGCTGGGGCAGCGACGGGTTGTTGCGCCACCCGGAGGGCATCGCCCCGAGCACGGTGGCATCGTGCCGGCGTTGGGCCTGGGCGGCGAGGGCGCCGGCCACGGCGTGCAGCCGGCGGGCGGGGGCGTCGGCCAGTGGTGCGCCCAGCGTGGCGGGATCGTGGCGCTCCAGGAAGCCGGTGTCGATGTCGCCGGCGAGGAATTCGGGATGGCGCAGGATGCGGACGAGGAGGTCGCGGTTGGTCACGACCCCGTGGATCCGCGCCCGGGCGAGCGCTCCCGCCAGCGCACGCGCCGCCTCGTCGCGAGTCGGCGCGTGGGCGATCACCTTGGCGAGCATCGGGTCGTAGAACGAGGAGACCTCCGAGCCGTCCTCGACGCCGCTGTCGGTGCGTATCCCCGCAACGGCCGGGATGGTGACGCGATGGAGGTGGCCGGCGCTCGGTTGCCACGACCGGGTGGCGTCCTCGGCGTACACCCGGGCCTCGATGGCGTGGCCCGTCATGGTGGCCCCGAGGACCTCGGGCGGGAGGGGGAGGCCGTCGGCCACCAGGAGCTGCAGCCGCACGAGGTCGAGCCCGGTGACGCACTCGGTGACCGGGTGCTCCACCTGCAACCGCGTGTTGACCTCCAGGAAGGCGAAGCGCCCGTCGGGGAGCAGGAGGAATTCGACGGTGCCGGCGTTCACGTACCCGATGGCGCGCGCCGCGGTGACGGCGGCCTCACCCAGCTCGCCGCGCCGCGCCGGGGAGATCGCGGGGGACGGGCTCTCCTCGATGATCTTCTGGTGGCGGCGCTGGATGGAGCATTCCCGCTCGAAGAGGTGCACGACGTTGCCGTGGCTGTCGCCGAAGATCTGCACCTCGACGTGGCGCGGCCGCGCCACGTAGGGCTCGAGGAACACGGTGCCGTCGCCGAAGGCCGACGTCGCCTCGCGCTCCGCGGACACGAGGGCGTCGGCGAGGTCGTCGGGGCCCTCCACGATCCGCATGCCCCGCCCGCCCCCGCCGGCGGATGCCTTGACCAGCACGGGCCAGCCGAGGGCGGCGGCCGCGGCCACGAGGTCGGCGTCGAGTGCGCCGCCCGACCCGGTGCCGCCGCCGGCGGCGGCCGCCGTGGCGGCGGGGGAGACCTCGACCGTCGGGAGCACGGGCACGCCGGCGGCCGCCATCGTGGCCTTGGCGGCCAGCTTCGACCCCATGGCCTCGATGACCTCCGGCGGCGGTCCCACGAAGACCAGCCCCGCCGCCGCGCAGGCCCGGGCGAAGCCCGCGTGCTCCGACAGGAAGCCGTAGCCGGGGTGCACGGCGTCCGCCCCGCTGGCGGTGGCTGCGGCCACGAGGGCATCCACGTCGAGGTAGGTGTCGACGGGGGCGGCGCCGGGCAGGCGCACGAACTCGTCGGCCTCCGACACGTGCGGCGCGCCGGCGTCGGGATCGGAGCACACGGCCACGCAGGCGACGCCCAGCGCGTGCGCGCTGCGGATCACGCGGCGGGCGATCTCACCGCGGTTGGCGACGAGGAGCTTGGTGATCACCGGTTCACATCCGGCACTGGGTCACATCCGGCACTGGGTCACATCCGGCACTGGGGTCACATCCGGAACACGCCGTACCCACGGGTGCCCCGAATCGGCGTGTTGTCGATGACCGAGAGGCACATGCCGAGCACGTGGCGGGTGTCGCGGGGGTCGATGATGCCGTCGTCGTAGAGGCGGGCGGTCAGGAACAGCGGCAGGGACTCCGACTCGATCTGGGCTTCCACCATGGCGCGCATCTGCGCGTCGGCCTCCTCGTCGAACTCCTGGCCCCGCGCCGCGGCCCCCTGGCGTCCCACGATGGACAGCACGCCGGCGAGCTGCGCCGGCCCCATCACCGCCGAGCGGGCGTTGGGCCACGCGAACAGAAAGCGCGGGTTGTACGCCCGGCCGCACATGCCGTAGTTCCCGGCACCGTAGGAGGCCCCGATGTTGACGGTCAGGTGGGGGACCTGCGAGTTGGACACGGCGTTGATCATCTTGGCGCCGTCCTTGATGATCCCGCGCTGCTCGTAGTCCTTGCCCACCATGTAGCCCGTGGTGTTCTGCAGGAAGAGCAGCGGCGTGTCGGCCTGGTTGGCGAGCTGGATGAATTGCGTCGCCTTGTTGGCCTCCTCGCTGAACAGCACCCCGCGATGGTTGGCCAGCACCCCGATCGGGTAGCCGTGGATGGACGCCCAGCCGGTCACGAGGCTCGACCCGTACAGGGGCTTGAACTCGTCGAAGCGCGAGCCGTCGACCACTCGGGCGAGGACGTCGCGCGGGTCGAAGGGGACGCGCAGGTCGGCCGACGCGATGCCGAGGAGCTCCTCGGGGTCGTGCAGGGGCTCCTCCGCCCCCGTGGAGGGCCCCGGCCCGAGCTTGCGCCGGTTCAAACGCGCCACGATGTCGCGTCCGATGCGGACGGCGTCGATCTCGTCGGTGGCGAGGTAGTCGGCCAGGCCGCTCACCCGGGCGTGCATCTGGGCCCCGCCCAGCTCCTCGTCGTCGGACTCCTCGCCGGTCGCCATCTTCACGAGCGGGGGCCCGCCCAGGAACACCTTGGAGCGGCCGTCGATCATCACGATGTGGTCGCTCATCCCCGGCACGTACGCCCCGCCGGCGGTGGAGTTCCCGAACACCAGGGCGATCGTGGGGACGGCCGCCGCCGAGCGCTGGGTCAGGTCGCGAAAGCCCCGGCCGCCGGGGATGAAGATCTCCGCCTGGGTGGGCAGGTCGGCCCCCCCCGACTCGACCAGGCTGATCGACGGGAGGCGGTTCTCGAGGGCGATGTCGGCGAGGCGCGACGACTTGCGCATCGTGAAGGGGTTGGTGGCGCCCCCCCGCACGGTCGGGTCGTTCGCCGACACGAGGCACTCCACCCCGTTCACGACCCCGATGCCCGAGACCAGGCCGGCCCCGACGTGGTACTCGGTCCCCCACGCGGCCAGGGGAGCGAGCTCCAGGAAGGGGGAGTCCTGGTCGAGCAGGAGCTCCACCCGCTCGTGGGCCGGGAGCTTCCCGCGCGTCCGGTGCCGCTCCACGTAGCGGGCGCCGCCCCCGGCCCGGGCCTCGGCGAGCTGCGCCTCCACCTCGGCCAGCGCCACCTCCATCGCCTGGCGGTTCTGGCGGTAGGCGTCCGAGGCGGGGTCGACCGTCGAGGTCAGGACCGGCATCGTGCGGGGGCGGGCACGCCCGGGGGCGCGCCGGCGGCGCCCGGGGTCGTCGTGGCCTGCGCAGTCCCCCCCGTCATCGGGTGACAGACTAAACCGCATGCCGCCGCGCCCGCTCTCCGCCGTCGTGCTCGCCGCCGGTGAGGGCACCAGGATGCGCTCGTCGCGCCCGAAGCCGCTCCACCGCCTGTGCGGCCGGCCCATGATCCTCCACGTCCTGGACGCGCTGGCCGAGCTGCCCGTGCACAAGGTCGTGGTCGTCGTCGGCCACCGGGGTGACTGGGTGACCAAGACCCTCGTCGACCACGCGCCGCCGTCGCTCGCCATCGAGTTCGTCGAGCAACCCGCGCAGCTCGGGACGGGGGACGCCTTGGCCGTGGGGCTCACCGCCCTGCCCGACGGGCTCGACGACGCCGAGGGGGACGTGGTCGTGCTCCCCGGCGACACGCCGCTGGTCCGCCCGGCGACGCTCGCCGCCCTGGTGCGCCACCACCGCACCGCCGGCGCGGCCGCCACCCTCCTCACCGCCGTGCTGCCCGACCCCACCGGGTACGACCGGGTGGTCCGGGGCAAGGACGACGCCGTCGTGCGGGTCGTGGAGGACGCCGAGGTCGGCGGCGACGACGACGCCGTCGACGAGGTGGCGACGACGATCCACTGCTTCCGTCACGCCGTGCTGGCCCCCGCCCTCCGCCGCCTGCGGCCGATCGGCCGGACCGGTGAGCACTCCCTGACGGGGATCTACGCCGTGCTCCACGACGCCGGGTACCGGGTGGAGTCCCTGGTCGTCGCCGATGCCATGGAGGCGGCGGGGGTGAACGACCGCGCCCAGCTGGCGGTGGCCGACGCCGAGCTGCGGGACCGCATCAACGAGCGGTGGATGCGCCGGGGGGTCACGATGTGGGACCCCGAGCGCACCTACGTCGACGCCAACGCCCAGCTCGAGCCCGACGTCGTCCTTCTGCCCGGGGTGGTCCTCCAGGGGGAGTGCGTCCTGGGTGCCGGGGCCGAGGTGGGCCCCGACTGCCACGTCGTCGACAGCCGCATCGGGCCGGGCGCCCGGGTCACGAAGAGCACGGTGGTGCGAGCCGAGGTCGGGCCGGACGCCCGGGTCGGGCCCTTCGCCGTCCTCGGCCCCGGGGCGCACGTCGCCGCCGGTGAGGTCGTGCACCCCTTCACCCGGCTGGGGGCCGACTCGCCCGCGCTCGACTGATCGGCCCGGGACGCGCCGGCGGGGCCGACGCGCCGGGGGCCAGCTGTGCGCCGCGCGCGACGGTCGGACCCGGGGTCAGGTGGCGGGCACGGGGCCGCCGGATCAGGTGGTCTGCACGATGAAGACGGCGCAGGGCGCCTGGTGGGCCACCGAGTTCGGCACGCTCCCCAGTACCCGGCGCACCCCCGCCATGCCCCTGTTGCCGACCACGATCAGGTCGGCCCTCTCCTGCTCGGCCACCCGCACCAGGGCCTCCGCGGGGTCCCCGGTCTCGGTGTGGCCCTCGACGGCGACCCCCGCCGCCCGCGCCCGCGCGCACTGGTCGTCGAGCAGGGCCTCGGCCACGCCACCCGGGCCCAACTGGTGGCGGAACTCGTCGGGCACGCCCGAGGACCGCACCGGGCGAGGTTTGTAGACCGTCACGATGTGCAGGGTGGCCGAGAACATCTTGGCGACCTCTGTCGCGCTGCGCACCGCCTCGGCCGCCGAATCGGAGCCGTCCGTCCCTACCACCACCGACGAGAACACGGGCACCCCCTCGGCGCGCACTTTATCCAGGTCCCGCCCCTGTCGCTCCCGCTGCCCCTGCCGTACCCGCGGCTGGCGCCGTCCCCGCCGCCGCCGGCGTCCCGCGGCGCCCCGCAGGCCCGGGTGGCGCCCCGGTGCCGGGAAGGCGTCCGCCGGGAGAGGAGTGCCCACGACGCACGACCCTGGTGGCGCGGTAGCGTGCGGGCGCATGGAGCTGGTCCCCGTACGGCGTCTCGAGTTGGTCACCGGCCGGTCGCACCCGGCCCTGGCCCAGGAGATCGCCTCCCACCTCGAGGTCGAGCTGAGCGGGGTGAACCTCCGGGAATTCGCCAACGGCGAGGTCCACTGCCGCTACGACACGTCACTGCGCGGCAGCGACGTCTTCATCGTGCAGACACATGCCGGCCCGGTCAACGACGCCATCATGGAGCAGCTCATCATGATCGACGCCGCCAAGCGGGCGTCGGCCAAGCGCATCACCGCGGTGTGCCCCTACTACGGCTACTCGCGCCAGGACCGGAAGGCGACGGGGCGCGAGCCCATCACCGCCAAGCTGGTGGCGGACGTGCTCCAGGTGGCGGGCGCCGACCGCGTCGTCAGTGTCGACCTGCACTCGGGGCAGATCCAAGGCTTCTTCAACGTCCCCTTCGACCACCTGACCGCCACCCCGGTCCTGGTGGAGGAGCTCCACCGCCTCGGGACGAGCGATCTCGTGATCGTGGCGCCCGATGCCGGTCGGGTCCGGGTGGCGGAGCGCTTCAGCCAACACCTCGGCGCCGACCTGGCCTTCGTGCACAAGCGCCGCCCCCGGGGTACCCACAACCAGGTCGAGGCCCTCGACGTGGTGGGCGAGGTGGATGGTCGCCACTGCGTGCTGATCGACGACATGATCGACACCGCCGGCACCATCTGCGCGGCGGCCGAGCTCCTGGCCGAGCGGGGTGCCGCCGAGATCTCGGCCATGGCCACCCACGGGGTCCTGTCCGACCCCGCGCTCGAGCGCCTGGAGAAGTCGCCGCTGTCGCGGGTCGTGGTCACCAACACCCTGCCGATCCCCGAAGAGCGCCGCATCGACAAGCTCCACGTGCTCTCCGTGGCGAAGCTCATCGCCGACGCCATCGACGCCGTCTTCGAGGACACGTCGGTCTCCGAGATCTTCGGCGGCGACAACCTGTCCTGAACAGGCGGCCGCCCACCCGGTCCGGGTGCACGGGCGAACGTGGGGATCGTGTCGTCGTGGTGCGGGCGGGCCCCGGTTTTCGCCGTCCCTGGCCTGGCCCTCTATGCTGTGAGGTCCGTTCGCATCCCCGAGGAGCCCGTCGAAATGGCCGAACTCACCCTGGTCGCCGAAGCCGGCCGCCGTCCGGGCAGCCGCCCGGCGCGTCGACTGCGCCACGAGGGCCGCATCCCCGGCGTGGTCTACGGCCCCGGGGTGGAGCCCATCGCCGTGTCGGTGGCGGCGCGTGACCTGCGCACCGTGCTGAGCACCGACGCCGGTCTCAACGCCGTGGTGTCCCTGCGGGTCGACGGCCAGCGGTTCCTGACCATGGCGCGCGAGCTCCAGCGGCATCCGGTGCGCGGCAGCGTGACGCACGTCGACTTCCAGGTCGTCGACCCCGACCGCGAGGTCTCGGCCGAGGTCCCCATCACGCTGACCGGGGAGGCCGTCGAGCTCGGCCGGGCCGACGGTGTGCTCGAGCAGCAGATGTTCGCGCTCACGATCAAGGCGCGTCCCGCCGACATCCCGTCGCACCTCGAGGTCGACATCACCGACCTCGTGATCGGCGCCGCCGTGCGGGTGTCGGACATCGCCCTGCCGGCGGACGTGGTGACGGAAGTCGACCCCGAAGCCATCGTGGCCGCCGGCCAGCCCCCGCGGGTGCAGACCGCCGCGGAGGGCGCCGAGGGTGCCGCCGAGGGCGCCGAGGGTGCCGGCGAGCCCGAGTCGGGCGGCGGGGCCGAGTCCACCGGCGAGTCGGGCGCGGAGAGCTGAGTCATCCGGCGACTGCTGCCCACGGGCAGGGGGGCGGCCGCCGACCTGCTGGTGGTGGGGCTCGGTAACCCCGGAGCGGAGTACCAGCGGACGCGCCACAACCTCGGCGCGGACACCGTCGACGTGCTCGCCGGCCGCTTCGGTGAGCGCCTGCGACCGGAGAAGGGCACCCGCGCCGTCGTCGCCCAGGCCCGGCTGGGCGG
Source organism: Acidimicrobiales bacterium (assembly GCA_035531755.1). Taxonomy (NCBI): domain Bacteria; kingdom Bacillati; phylum Actinomycetota; class Acidimicrobiia; order Acidimicrobiales; species Acidimicrobiales bacterium. The sequence continues at coordinate 34,892 of DATKSK010000061.1, forward strand.
GTCCCTGGTGGTGCTGGCCGTGCCCCAGACCTACATGAACGAGTCCGGCCTCGCCGTGGCCGCCCTCGTGCGACGGTACCGCCTGGTCGAGCTCAGCCGGCTCGTCGTCGTCCACGACGAGCTCGACCTCCCCACGGGCCGCGTCAAGGTCAAGGTGGGCGGCGGCACGGCCGGCAACAACGGGCTCAAGTCCGTGCACGCGCACCTCCACGATCCGGGGTACGTGCGGGTGCGGATCGGCATCGGCAAGCCGCCCGGGCGCGAGGCGGGCGCCGACTACGTCCTGCACCGACCGAGCCGCGCCCAGCGCGAGGCGCTCGACGTGGCCGTGGAGGTGGCGGCGGACGCCGTCGAGGCCATCGCCACCGAGGGCGTCGAGGCCGCCATGCAGCGCTTCAACACGGACACGCTCCCGTAGCCGGGTGCCGGCCGCGTCGTCGGTAGCCTGACCAGGTGAGCCTGCGCTCGCTCCCCCAGATGCTCCGGCACGAGCCCGCCATGGTCGACGCCATGGCGGCGGGGACCGGCGCGTTGGCGGTGCCCGACGCCGCCACCGCCTTCGTGCTGGCGGGACTGTGCCGCCTGGGCGAGCGGCGACCGCTGCTGGTGGTCACACCCACGGTCGGCGACGCCGAGCGGCTCACCCACGACCTCGGGGCCTTCCTCGGTGCCGACACGGTCGCCCTCTTCCCGGCGTGGGACACCCTTCCTTTCGAGCGCGTGAGCCCCGAGCTCTCCACCATGGGGGCGCGCCTGCGCCTGTTGTGGCGCGTCCAGGACCCGTCGACCTCGCCGGCGGTGATCGTGGCGCCCGTGCGCGCCCTGCTCCAACGTCTGGGCCCCTTCGAGGATGCCGCCGTCCCCGTGCGCGTGGCGCGCGGGGAGCGCCTCGACCAGCGGGGGCTGGTGGAGCGGCTCGTCGGCCTCGGGTACCGGCGGGAGTACCAGGTCGAGCACCGGGGCGAGCTCGCCGTGCGGGGCGGGATCGTGGACGTGTTCCCGTCGACCGCCGAGCTGCCGGTGCGGATCGACCTGTGGGGCGACGAGGTGGACCGCCTCACGGAGTTCGACCCCGGTGACCAACGTTCTCTGGACGACCTCGCCGAGGTCGAGATGTTCGGCTGTCGTGAGGTGCTCCCCACCCCGGCGGCGCGTGCCCGGGCGGCGGCCCTCGTGGGCGCCGAGCCCTGGGGGCGGTCGCAGTGGGAGCGTCTGGCGGCCGGCCAGCTCTTCGACGGCATGGAGTCGTGGCTTCCCTGGTTGGTCGAGGAGGAGCGCGTGCTCCCCGACCTCGTCGCTCCGGGCGGACGGCTCGTGCTGCTCGACCCGAGGCGCATCCGGGACCGCGCCGCCGAGCTCAACGACGAGGAGGCGGCCCTGGCCGGCGCTCTCGCCGTGACCTGGGGCGTCGCCGGGCGGGCGACCGGCACCGGGGCACAGGAAGCCGGTGCACAGGAAGCCAGTGCACAGGAAGACGGGGCACAGGAAGCCGGTGCTGTCGGGCCCGGGGGCTTCCCTCGCCTCCACGTGCCCTACGACCGACTGCTCGAGCACTGTGCGGCCCCCGTGCTGTCGATCGTGCCCGTCGCCGACGCGCCGAGCATGCCGGGCGTCACGGCCCATGGCTTCGAGCCCGTGCACGGGGACCGGGCCCGGCTGGCGGCCCAGCTGTCGTCGCTCGTGTCGGGCGGGTACTCGGTGACGGTGTGCGCCGAGGGCTCCGGCTCGGCCACCCGCCTGGCGGCCGTGCTCGCCGAGGAGGGCCTCGCCGTCGAGGTCGTGGAGACCGGGGACGGCGACGGGCCCGACCTGTCCCGTCCGGGCATCCGCGTGGTGGCCGACCCGCTCGAGCACGGCTTCGTGATCCCCACCGTCAAGGTGGCGGTGCTCGCCGAGGCCGACATGACCGGCCGGCGCCGTGCGCACCGTCCCGCCCGGGCCCGCGCCCGACCCACGGACGGCTTCTTCGACGACCTCGCCCCCGGCGACTTCGTGGTGCACCGCCAGCACGGCGTCGCCCGCTACGCCGGCATGGTGACGCGCACCGTCAACGGGGCGTCGCGCGACTACCTGCTGCTGGAGTACCGCGGCGACGACAAGCTCTACCTGCCGTCCGACCAGATCGACGTGCTGACCCCCTACAGCGGGGGGGAGACGCCCACCCTCAACCGGTTGGGCGGGTCCGAATGGCAGCGCACGCGGGCCAAGGCCCGGGCCGCCGTGCACGAGATCGCCCAGGAGCTCGTCGAGCTGTACCGGCGACGCCTGCACAGCAAGGGCCACGCCTTCGCGCCCGACACGCCGTGGCAGCGCGAGCTCGAGGACTCCTTCGCCTTCACCGAGACCCACGACCAGCTGCGCGCGGTCGAGGAGACCAAGCGCGACATGGAGTCCGACGTTCCCATGGACCGCCTGGTGTGCGGCGACGTCGGCTTCGGCAAGACCGAGGTCGCCGTGCGCGCCGTGTTCAAGGCGATCCAGGACGGCAAGCAGGCCGCCGTGCTCGTGCCGACCACGCTCCTGGCCCAGCAGCACGCCCAGACGTTCGCGGAGCGCTACGCCGGGTTCCCGGTCCGCGTGGAGATGTTGTCGCGCTTTCTGACCCCCGCCCAGGCGCGCGCCGTGGTGGCGGGCGTGGCGGCGGGCACCGTCGACGTGGTCATCGGCACCCACCGGGTCCTCGCCGGCGACGTCACCTTCAAGAACCTCGGGCTCCTCGTCGTGGACGAGGAGCAGCGCTTCGGCGTGAGCCACAAAGAGGCCATGAAGCAGATGGCCGCCGACGTCGACGTGCTCACGCTGACCGCGAACCCCATTCCCCGCACCCTCGAAATGGCGCTGACCGGCATCCGCGACCTGTCGCTCATCAACACGCCGCCGGCGGCACGCCAGCCGATCCTCACCTACGTGGGCGAGTTCGAGGAGGCCGCCGTGGTCGAGGCGCTCCGTCGCGAGCTGCTGCGGGAGGGGCAGGCGTTCTTCGTGCACAACTGGGTCCAGAACATCGAGGCCGTCGCCGCACGGTTGCGGAGCCTCGTGCCCGAGGCCCGGGTGGCCGTCGCCCACGGCCAGATGGACGAAGGATCGTTGGAGCAGGTGGTCCTCGACTTCTGGGAGAAGCGCTACGACGTCCTCGTGTGCACGACCATCATCGAGTCGGGCATCGACATCCCCGCCGTCAACACGCTCGTCGTCGACCGCGCCGACCGCCTCGGGCTGGGCCAGCTGCACCAGCTGCGCGGCCGGGTGGGACGCGCCGGGCAGCGTGCCTACGCGTACCTGTTCCACCCCGCCGACCGGGTCCTGACCGAGGCGGCCTACGAACGGCTGCGGACGATCGGCGAGCAGACGGAGCTCGGAGCCGGGTTCAAGATCGCCATGCGCGACCTCGAGATCCGCGGGGCGGGCAACCTGCTCGGGCGCGACCAGTCCGGGCACATCGCCGCGGTGGGCTACGACCTCTACGTGCAGCTCGTGGCGGAAGCGGTGGCGGAGTTGAAGGGCGAGCCGCTGCGCACCGCCGTCGACGTCACCATCGACGTCCCCTCCGACGCCCACCTGCCCGCCGCGTACGTCGCCCGTGAGGACCTGCGCCTCGAGGCGTACCGGCGCCTGGCGGCGGTCTCCACCGGGGCCGAGGTGGACGACATCCGGGCCGAGTGGGCGGACCGCTTCGGGCCGCCGCCGCGCCCGGCCGAGGGCCTGTTGTCCGTCGCCCGGCTGCGCGCCGCGTGCCTGCGCACCGGCGTGCGCGAGGTGTCGGCCACGGCGGCCCGCCCCGGCCAGGGCGCCGGCCCCCCGGGCCGACGCGGGCTGGTGGCCCGCCTCGCCCCCCTCGACCTCCCGGCTTCGGCCCGGGTCCGGCTGCGGCGCCTGCGACCCGCGGCGGTCGTCAAGGAGGACCTGCACCAGCTCGTGGTCCCGCTCGGGCCCGACGAGCAGCCGGTGGAGGCCCTGACAGACCTCCTGGACCAGCTGGTTCCGGTGGTGTCCGCCGGTGACGGGGCCGAATCGTCGGGGGTCGCGGGGCGCCGGTAGAGTGCCCCTTCCGTGAAGCGCATCCTGGCTCTGGCCGTCGTCGGCGCGCTGGCCGCGGCGGTGTCGGGATGCGACCTCTCGCCGCCGGCGGCGACGGTGAACGGGGCCACGATCAGCCGGGCCCAGCTCAACGACACCCTGTCGGTGGTGTCGGCGGACACCGTCGCACAGTGCGCCCTCGCCGTCCTCAGCCAGGGCAACGGCAGCACGCTGCCGGCGGTGGCGGGCAGCGGTGACGCCACCGTCACCACCCAGTTCGCCGCGGTCGAGCTCACCGGGCTGGTGCAGCAGGCCATCGAGCAGCAGGGTCTGGCGCGGCGCCACGCCGCGGTGAGCGCCGCGGACCTGGCGGCGGCCCGGACGGACTACGAGACGGAGCTCAGCGACGCGTCGGCTCAGAACGGCTCCCCGTGCAACCTGACCGGGAGCACCCTGGTCCACAGCCTCCCGGCGAAGTTCCTCGACCAGCAGGCGCAGGCGCTGGCCGCCGAGGAGAAGCTCGAGGAGGTCGCCGGGCACGTCGACGTGAGCAGGCGTGCCCTGCGCGCCTACTACGACACGCACCAGCCCGCCGTGACGCAGCTGTGCCTGAACCTCATCGTGGCCAACGACCAGGCCTCGGCGCAGGCCATCCACGACCAGATCGCCGGGGGGACGACCTTCGCGGCCGCGGCCCAGGGCCCGGGCGCCAACCACAACGGGCCGCCGGGGGGCCAGGAGCCCTGCGTGTTCCCGTCGACCGTGCTGAGCCAACTCGGTCAGTCGATCGCCACGGCCGTCGCCACCCTGGCCGACGGCCAGCTGGCGCCGCCGCAGTCGGTGACGGTGACCGACCCGTCCACCGGCACCCCGTCGACGGCGTGGATCGTCGTCGGCATGCGCCAGCACCACCTCGTCGCCTTCGGGGACGTCGAAGGCGGCATCCGGCTCCAGCTCCTGCAGCAGGGGCGGTCGGGCCTCAGCACCGCCCTCACCGCGCTGAGCGCCCGGCTCTCCGTGCAGCTCGACCCGCGCTACGGGACATGGAGCGCGCGACGCGGTGTCTCGGTCCCGACGCCGCCCCCGACGGCGTCGCTGCTGAACCCCGGCACCGGCCAGGCCCAGTCGGGCAGCTCGAGCCTGATCCTGCCGCCGGGCGGCCGGTCCACGGGCTGACAGCGGTCGTGAGCCCGCCCACGTCCCGGGGAGCAGTCCGTCCGCGGGTCGTGGTGGTCGGGTTGGGGCCCGCCGGTCCCGAGCTGGTGCCGGCGGCGACGACGGAGCTCGTCCGCCGCGCCACGCGCTGTCTCGTCCGCACCGCCCGGCACCCCTCCGTGGCGGCGGTGTCGGCGGTGGCGAGGGCCCCCGTCGAGTTCCTCGACCGCCTCTACGAGGAGGCCGAGAATTTCGACGACGTCTATTCGGCCATCGTCGAGGCGGTGGTGGCGGCCGCCTCGTCCCTGCCCGTCGCCGGGCCGACCGCCACCGGGCCCGATCCCGCATACGTCGTCTACGCCGTTCCCGGCTCGCCGCTCGTCGCCGAGCGGACGGTCCCCCTGCTGCGCGCCGACACCCGGGTGTCGGTCGAGGTCGTCCCGGCCCTGTCGTTCCTCGACCTGGCCTGGGCCCGCCTCGGTGTGGACCCCGTCGACGCCGGCGTGCGCATCGTGGACGGCACCGACTTCGCGGCCCAGGCGGCCGGTGAGCGTGGGCCGCTCCTCGTGGCGCAGTGCCACGCCCCGTCGGTGCTGTCGACGATCAAGCTCGCCGCCGACGACCCCGCGGGCGAGGACCCCGGGCGCCGGGCGGTGATCCTGCACCACCTCGGGCTGCCGGACGAGGTGGTCCTCGACGTGCCCTGGGCCGAGCTCGACCGGACCATCGAGCCGGACCACCTCACGTCGGTGTGGGTCGAGCGCCTGGCGCCACCCGTGGGGGCCGAGCTGGTCGGGCTCGAGGAGCTGGTGCGGACGCTGCGGGCGCGCTGCCCGTGGGACCGGGAACAGACGCACGGCTCGCTCGCCCGGCACCTGCTGGAGGAGGCCTACGAGGCGCTCGACGCCATCGAGGCGGTGGCCGCCGCCGGGCCCGACGTCGCGCCCGAGGCCGTCGCCCACATGGAGGAGGAGCTCGGCGACCTCATGTTCCAGGTGTACTTCCATGCCCAGCTGGCCGCCGAGGAGGGCCACTTCACGCTGGCCGACGTGGCCCGGACGCTGCACGACAAGCTCGTCCACCGGCACCCCCATGTGTTCGGCACGGCGTCGGCGACGACCCCCGAGGAGGTCGCGGCGCGCTGGGAGGTCCTGAAGAAGGCCGAGAAGGGTCGGGCGAGCGTCACCGACGGCATCCCCCTGGCCCTGCCCGCCCTGGCGCTGGCGGCGAAGCTGCAGCGCAAGGCGGAGTCGCTCGGCGTCGACACCGGCACGCTCGACGACCGACGCCGCCAGGTCGCCGCCGGGCTCGACGCCCTGGCGAAGGCTTCCGGTGACGCGTCGGGGGAGACCCTCGACGCGCCGGCGGAGATCGCCGTGATCCTGGGCGAGATGCTCTTCGCCCTCGCCGACGCCGCCCGCCGCCTGGGCGTGGACCCCGAGACGGCGCTGCGGGCGCGGGCCGGCGAATTCCGCCGGGCGCTGCAGGCCGACGAGCAGCGCCTGCCATGAAGCCCGCCGTCGACGCCGCTGCCACCGCGAGCTCGAGCGAGGGCGCAGGCGTGAGCGCCGGCGCAGGCGTGAGCGCGGGCGCAGGCGTGGAGGTCGTCGCACCCCGGCGCCCCGGGCGCCTCGCCGCCGCCTGGGTGTCGTGGCGGCGGCCCGTCCTCGTGGGTGCGCTCGGCACGGTCCTGCTGCGCCTGGTCACCGAGTGGATCGGGCTGGTCGGGCGCTTCGGCGTCGACTTCCCGCACCGCGTCGCCCGGACCCCCTCCCTGCTCACCCAGGTCTGGAGCCAGTGGGACGTCGGCTACTACCTGTCGATCGCCCAGTACGGCTACGCCGGGAGGCACGCGGGGCCGGGGCAGGCGGCCAACGACATCGCCTTCGCTCCGCTCTTTCCCTGGGGGACACGAGCGCTGCACGCCGTCACCGGGCTCGGCTACCTCACGAGCAGCGAGCTCCTCAGCGCCGGCGCCCTCTTCGTGGCCCTCGTCGTGGTCTACCGGCTGACGGCGTCGGAGCACGGCGAGGCGGTCGCCGGCACCGGCATCACGATGGTCCTGGCCTGGCCGGCGGCGTTCTTCCTCCTCGCCCCCTACCCGGAGTCGCTCGCCCTCGCCCTGGGGGCGGGTGCCTTCCTGGCGCTGCGTCGCGGCCGGTGGATGGCGGCCGGCGTCCTGGGCGCGGCGGCGACGATGACCAAGTACTACCTGGCCGTGTTCGTCGTGGCCTTCGCCGTCGCGGTGTGGGAGGCGCGCCCCGCCGGGTCGCGGCTGGCGGACACCTGGCGGCGGGACCTGCGGCGGTTGGCCTGCGCCGTGGTGCCGACGCTCGTGGCGTTCGGCGCCTGGATGCTCTACCAGGCCGTCCATGTCGGCGACGCCCTGGCCTTCGAGCGCGCCCAGTCCCGGCAGTGGCACCGGCACTTCGCCGCGCCGTGGACGCTCTTCGCCACCACGATCTCGCACCTGGTGCACTGGCGGTTCCTCGACACCTCCACCGCCAGCGTCGTCGAGCTGTTCGACTTCGTGACCGTCGTCCTCCTCGCCGTCGTCGCCGTCGCCGTCTTCCTGCGGGTCCGTCGCTCCTACGGCGTCGTCCTCGGGCTGTCGTGGTGCGTGTACTGCTTCGAGTCGTTCCTCGTCGGCGAGGTCCGCGAGGTGCTCGTGCTGTTCCCCTTCTTCGTGGGCCTCGGCATGTGGGCCGCGCGCCACCCGTGGCGCGAGCGGGTCCTGCTGGCACTGTTCGTGCCGTGCTCGTACTTCCTGGTCGAACGCTTCGTCCGGGGCGCCTTCGCCGGGTAGGCGGGGGACCGCCGGGGACCGCGGGGCCGGCGGACGGTCTGCTCCCGCGCCCGCGCCCCGGGCCCCGTCGCGGCGCTCGGCCTCCGCCGCCCGCAGGTGGCCAACGAGTAACTTCTACAACACCAACAACAGGGATGTCGGCACCGATGAGCGCTATCGAGCAGATCCTGGCCCGGGAGGTCCTCGACTCCCGCGGCAACCCCACCGTCGAGGTCGAGGTGTCCCTCGACTCCGGCGCGGGAGGCCGGGCCATCGTCCCGTCGGGCGCGTCGACGGGGGTGCACGAAGCCACCGAGTGGCGTGACGGCGGCGACCGCTACGGGGGCAAGGGCGTCCTCGGCGCCGTCGAGCACGTGAACGGCGAGATCGCCGAGGTGCTCTCGGGCTTCGACGCCACCGACCAGCGGGGGATCGACATGGCCATGGTCGACCTCGACGGCACGCCGTCGAAGGGCCGGCTGGGCGCCAACGCCGTCCTGGGCGTGTCGCTGGCGGTGGCCCGGGCCGCGGCGCTCGATGCGGGGATGCCCCTGTACCGCTACGTCGGCGGCGCCAACGCGCACGTGCTGCCCGTGCCGATGATGAACGTCGTGAACGGTGGCGCGCACGCTGACAACTCCATCGACCTCCAGGAGTTCATGGTGATGCCGGTCGGCGCGGCCTCGTTCTCCGAGGCGCTGCGATGGGGCGTGGAGACGTACCACGCGCTGGCGGCCGTGCTGAAGGCGCGTCGCCTGTCGACGGCGGTGGGTGACGAGGGCGGGTTCGCGCCGGACCTGCCGTCGAACGCGGACGCCGTGGGCATCCTGGTGGAGGCGATCGAGGCGGCCGGACGCGTGCCCGGTGACGAGGTGGCCATCGCCCTCGACCCCGCCGCCAGCGAGCTGTTCAGAGACGGCGCCTACCACCTGCCCGGCGAGGGCCGGCAGCTGTCGTCGGCCGAGATGGTGGACTACTGGGTGGACCTGTGCGACCGGTTCCCCATCGTGTCGCTCGAGGACGGCATGGCCGAGGACGACTGGGACGGGTGGGCGTCGCTCACGGGCGCCCTCGGCTCGAGGGTCCAGCTCGTCGGGGACGACGTGTTCGTCACCAATCGCGAGCGCCTGGAGCGGGGCATCACCAAGGGCGTGGCCAACGCCATCCTGGTCAAGGTCAACCAGATCGGGACGCTGAGCGAGACGCTCGACACCATGGCGGCGGCGGGACGCGCCGCCTACGGCTGCGTCATGTCGCACCGTTCCGGCGAGACCGAGGACACCACGATCGCCGACCTGGCGGTCGCCACCAACTGTGGCCAGATCAAGACCGGGGCCCCGGCGCGTTCGGACCGGGTCGCCAAGTACAACCAGCTGCTGCGGATCGAGGAGGAGCTCGGCGAGTCGGCGTCGTTCCTCGGCGTCGACGCGCTGTCGACCACCCGGGCGGGAGGCGGGGCGACCGGGTGAGACGACGCCCCCTGCACGCCGCCAACCGGACGCGCCGCCTCCGTCCCCCGACGCTGCACGACCTCCCGAGGCGGCGGGGACGCCTCCGGCCCCCGACGCTGCACGACCTCCCGAGGCGGCGGGGACGCCTCCGGCCGATGCTGCGGCGCCTTCCCCGGGCGCTGCCGTCGTTCCAGACCGTCTGGGCGGTGGTGTGGCCGCGTGACGGCTCGACGCGCTCGCTCGAGCGACGCCGGGCCCGGGCCATGGTGGCCGCCGCCGTGGCGTTGGCGGCGGTCGTGCTCCTGACGAGCTTCCCCGTCGCCGAGGTGTTGTCGCAGCGCTCGGCCCTGTCGAGCACGGCGCGCCAGCTCTCGACCGTGCAGTCGGAGAACGAGACGCTCGCCCGTCAGGCCGCCGCGCTGGCGAACACGTCCACCGTGGAGGGGCTCGCCCGGCACGACTTCGGGTTCGTGCGCGCCGGCCAGCGCGCCTACGACATCCTGCCCGGGTCGGGCACGTCGCCAGGGGTGTCCGGGCCCGACCACGTGCCGCTGAACGGCCCGCCGGTGGTGCCCGGGTCGTCGCGGTCACAGGCGCTCATGGGCATCGTCGCACCCGTCGCCACGGCGGCGTCGTCGGGGAAGGGTGCCCGGCCGGGGCCGGCGGCCGGCCCGCCACCGCCCCCGCGCGGCTACTGGGGCCGCGTCGTCCGTAGCCTGGAGTTCTGGAACTGAGCCCACCACGGGACATGGACGCCGACGCCGACCGGGCGGCGGTGGCCCGGCTCCTCGGACGGCCCCCCTCCGGCGCGTTCTCGGTCGCCGTCAGGCGCCGCGACGGTACTCCCGCCGTCATCGAGAACGACCCCTTCCTCGACGACGGCACGCCCATGCCCACCCGCTACTGGTTGGTCGACGACGAGCTGCGCGACGCCGTGAGCAGGCTCGAAGCAGCCGGTGGTGTCCGCCGGGCGGAGGCTGCCGTCGATCCTGACGCCGTGGCCGACGCCCACGCCCGCCACGGTGCCGAGCGCGACCACGCCATCCCGGCGACCCATGCCGGGCCCCGGCCGACGGGCGGTGTCGGTGGCACGCGCCGGGGGGTGAAGTGCCTCCACGCCCACGTGGCCTGGTATCTCGCCGGTGGGGACGACCCGGTCGGGCGCTGGGCCGCCGGGCAGCTGGGGCTGGATGTCTCGGGCTATGTGGTGGTGCGGGGTGTGGTGGATGCGCCGCTCGGCCCCGTGGCCGCCGTCGACTGCGGGACCAACTCCACCCGGCTGCTGGTGGTCGGGGCGGACGGGGCGGTGCTCGACCGGCGGATGCGGATCACGCGGCTCGGCGAGGGGGTCGACGCCACGCACGAGCTGGCGCCCGAGGCCATCGGCCGAAGCCTGGCCGTGCTCGGGGAGTACCGACAGCTGATGGACCGTCACGGTGTCGTACGCACCCGGGTCGTCGCCACGTCGGCGGCCAGGGACGCCGAGAACGCGCCGGAGTTCCTGGCGGCGGCGGCCGACGTCATCGGGTGCCGACCGGAGGTGTTGAGCGGTGCCGACGAGGGAGAGCTGTCGTTCACCGGCGCCACCGCGCACCTGCCGGACGACATGGTCGACGCCGGCACCGTGCTCGTCGTCGACATCGGGGGAGGATCCACCGAGCTCGTCGTCGGGGACGTCGGGCGGCGGGCGCCGGGCGCCGCGGTAGCCACGGTCTCGCTCGACATCGGGTGCGTGCGGGTGACGGAGCGGTTCATGCACCACGATCCGCCACTCGGCCACGAGCTGGCCGCTGCCCGTCAGGCGGTTGACGCCGACGTCGGACGCGCCCGCGCCATGCTGCCCCCATTGTCACCGGGGGCGCCACTGGTCGGGCTGGCCGGGACGGTATCGACGATCGCCGCGCTCGACCAGGGGCTCACGGACTACGAACGGTCCCGCATTCACCATGCCGTGCTCAGCCGGAGCACGGTCGAGCACTGGCTCGAGGTCCTCGCAGGAGAGGACAATGCCGCCCGCCTTTCGCGCCCCGGCATGATGGAGGGTCGTGCCGACGTGATCGCGTCCGGCGCGTTGATCCTGGCAGCCGTCATGACCGGCTTCGACCGGGACGCGTGCCTGGTGTCAGAAGACGACATCCTCGACGGGCTCGCGGCGAGCATCCGCTGATCGGTGTCGGGGCGCCTACGCTCCGGCGGCAACTGCTGTCGCCGCGATCCATTCCCGACACGCGGCGCCCCCGAGCACCGATGCTGTGATCAGTGACGGGGTGACAACCGGTCCGAGCCCTCGGAGGGCCGTTCCGGGGACTGGTCAGCGGCAGCCTCGTCGGGTGTCTTCGGGTCCCTGGCCGTCAAGAGCCCGATCTCCTGGACCAAGGCGATCTGCTTGGCCGACAGCCGGTCGAGGCTCAAGGCCAGGTGGAAGACGAGGATCATGAGGAACAGGACCGCCAGCAACAAGAGGAATGCGGGCGAGTACGCCACCCCGACGAGGAGCGATACGCGATCAATGAGATGAGCCGGAAGGGTTGCGCTCACGACGACCATGAACAGGCTCGCCGACAACCAGAGCATGGCCGTCTGCTCACGAAGGCGCTGGCGGCGCATGGCGACGACCGAGCCGATGAGGAAGCTCACACTCAACACCATGGCCAGAGCAAACGACTTCACGAAGCCTCCTTGTTCCCTAGTCCGTCCCGCTCCCGAGCCCGTCCCGATTCAGGCCGCCGATCAAGAGCGCGACAGTCACGCGCGCCATGTAATACGCGGACCGGATCCCGGCGATGCTCGATCGGCCATGAAGACGCGGCGTCATGCGGACCGGGACCTCCTCGAGCCGAAGCCCGTTGCGGCTGGCGAGCACCAGGGACTCGACTTCGGGGAAGTCGGTGGGATACGTGCGAGCGAAGAGGGCGATGCCCCCGAGCCCCACGGCGCGGAAGCCCGAGGTCGTGTCAGTGAACGTATTGCCGGCACGCCAGCGCACGAGTGTGGCCAACAGGCGCATCCCGAAACGACGGCCGACAGGAGCGATGTAGTCCCCGCGTCCGAGCCAGCGCGAGCCGATCGTCATGTCGGCTCGGCCTGCCCGGATGGGTTCCAGGAGTCGTTCGATCTCCGACGGGTCGTGCTGGTCGTCGCCGTCAACCTGGATGGCGATGTCGTATCCCTGGCGAAGCGCGTATCGGTAGCCGCACTGGACGGCACCACCGATGCCGAGGTTGACCGGCAGGGTGATGACTGCGGCCCCGGCTTGGAATGCTCGAGCGGCTGTGGCGTCGCGAGAGCCGTCGTTCACGACCACGACGTGAGCTTCGGGGACCGCCGCGATGACGCGCTGTATGACACGGGCGATCGAACCGGCTTCGTTGAACGCAGGGATCACGATACAGACCCGCGCATGTTCCAGCGCCTGGAGCTTCGCCTGGGACGCCCGTGCCTCGTGTGCCGGGATGCCGTCGTGGACGCCTGCGAGGTTCGGGGACCCCTCCCCGACGTCGGCGCCGACCGGCGGGTCGGCGCCGCCCGGGATGGCCCGCTCGACGCGCCCCGATCGCGTCACCATTCCAGGAAGCAGGCGGACTCGGACGTCGTGGGTCGCATCGCCCCCTCCCAGCGCTGAATGACCTCCAGGTAGGATAGTCCCTGCGGGCCGCGGCGAGTGATGAGCACCCCGCCGGCCACGAGGCTGCCGCCGGCGTCCCGTTCCTCCTCGATCATCGGGACCAGGGCACGTGCCGCTGTCAGCGGGTCCGTGTCCTTCGGGTCGGGATCGGACGTGCACGGGGTGGGTCGACTTGTCGAGCTGGGCGCTCCGGTCAGCTATCGGTCGACCGCCAGGAATGCCCCGGCAGTCTTTCAGGACCTGTAGATGTACACGGGACTGCCGGCGAAGCCAGTGTGCACGTCCAACCTGAGACATGGTGCCGACAGGGGCACCCCGGAGACGACGAAGCCCACACCCAGTCGCCTGGCTTCCGAGCCGCAGGGATCGATGGCGATCCGGACCGCGGCATGGTAGGTCCCTCCGAGGGTGAGCGTGGGGGGTGCTCCGCTCGGTGCCGGCACAAAGGTCAAATTGGCATAGCGATCCCAGACGACGCGAAACCTTCGATGGGGATCGAGGATCTTCCACGTCTTCGCCTTCGGGTAGACGTCAGGCGCACTGAGCGTCTTGAGTCCTGATGCGATGAGGACCGTGTTGACCTTCAGATCGGCGAAGCTGAGCCACGTCCGATGACTCGCATCCGGTGCCGCCACCGCTTCCCGGGAGACGGTGGCAAGGAGGGGGGATGACGTCAGCGGTCCAAGTCCCCGGTAGAGCGGGTTGGCAGTCAAGGAAACCGTCGCGCCGAAGACCACCAGAGCCACGCCCCCGAGGATCACCCTGCGGGCCGATGTCAGGAATACGACGATCGCAGCAGCGGCGCTGACGGATCCGACCTCCCAAAGGCCGAGGTGAAGGCCCGGCGCCGCCTCTCTGAGGTTGCGCCCACCCCAGAGGTACATCGCGAATGCGAGGACGGCACAGACGGCTGCTCCGGTGAGGATGCGTCGCTGACGCTCGTCGACGCCGAAGAACCCTCCCCCTGTCTTGACCGCTTGGGGTTCGTCGCGTTGTTCCAGCTCGGCAGCACAGAACACGGCCATCAGCAGGATCCCACCAAGCCCGACGCCGAGGATCGCTCGCTGGGGTTCGACTCTGTCCAGCAAGAGCAGAGACGCCAGGACGGGGGGGAGACTGACGAAGTACCAGATGCTTATGAGTACGAAGACCCCAGCCGATCCCGCCAGCAGCACCCTCCAGCGGCGTGCGAACTCGTGGAGTCGCACACGGTGAATCTGCAGCATGGCGAACGGGCCGAGCAAGATGAACGAGGAGATCTCCGACTGGTTCGTGAAGGTCAGTGAATCTCCGTGTCGAGCAAGAGTCAGCCCGAAGGGCGCCGAGAGGAGTTGGAAAAGGGACGTACCACCTCCGGTGACCCGACGGTGACCTGGGTACACCGTGTCATTGATGGCTGCGATGGTGCTGCGTGAATGGAGGTAGTAGGCGCCGAGCGTCGCTCCGATCACGAGTGCCAGGGCGCCGATATCGACGATCAACCGCCGTGCGGTCATACCAAGCTCCTGCCAACGACCGACGATGTAGCACACGCCGACAACGCCGAGAACGAGCGCCGTCGGGATCTGGAATGGCGGATA